>JABMQM010000216.1 GCA_013203195.1 Desulfobacteraceae bacterium
ACTTAAAACGTGATGAATTTGACTTTTTACAAATTCATCAAGATTAATGAATGGTGTGCTTAAAGATCTGATATTTTCTGAGCTTATTATAGAGAGTGGCGCGGCTGATCCCCAGTCGTTGGGCAGCCATTTTTTTATTCCAGTTACACTCTTCAAGGGCTTCGGCAAGCATAATTTTCTCATTTTCCTGAATCGTTCCGGGCGATTCAACCGCAAAAGAGGCATCAAAATTGCGAATGGCCGGCGGCAGGTCCGAGACTTCGATCCGGTCACCCTTGGCCAGCACAGTGGCATGCTCAATACTGTTTTCCAGTTCGCGAACGTTTCCGGGCCAGGGATAATCGAGCAGAAGCCGCAAAGCATCTGAAGTAAAGCCGTTAATATCTTTACCCTGTTCCAGAGAGAATCGCACCAGAAAATGTTGGCTTAAAAGCGGTATGTCATTGCTTCGTTCCCTGAGCAACGGCAAATAAATTGGAATTACATTTAGCCGGTAATAAAGGTCCTCGCGAAAATTTCCATTTTTCACTTCCTCAAGAAGATCTTTATTGGTAGCCGTTAAGACACGCAAATCAACGCTTAGGGTCTTTTCAGCTCCTATGCGCTCAAATTTTTGGCTCTGGAGCACCCGCAAAAGTTTAATCTGGGCCGAAGGAGATATTTCGCCGATTTCATCTAAAAAAACGGTCCCGCCATGGGCCTGTTCAAAACGTCCGGCCTTTTGGCGGATGGCTCCGGTAAAGGCCCCTTTTTCATGGCCGAAGATTTCGCTTTCCAGCAGCGTAGACGGATAGGCCGAGCAGTTGATTACGACAAAAGGTTTGTCTTTACGAAGACTTAAGTAATGGATGGCATTAGCCACCAGCTCTTTGCCGGTGCCGCTTTCGCCCTCAATAAGAATAGAGGCATCGGTGGGAGCAATATCTTCAATAAGCTTGTAGATTTTTTGCATCTTGGGATCTTTTCCAATAATTCCACTAAATTCGGTTACAGTTTCAATGCGGCTATGGAGGTTGCGTATTTCTTCCTCCTGGACTGCTGCGCGCTTAAGTGCACCGGAAGCCTGATTCAAAATCAGTTCAAGCAGTTCCATATCTTTGATTTCACAGATACAATTTCCAGGGCAGGAAACTATCATGGCCCCTAAAAGTTGTTTATCACGGCGAACTGGAAAAGTGGCCAGGTGTTTTGCAGCGCTAAAGGTCCCGGGAACAAGCGGAGGTTTTAAAATATCTTTACTGACGAACGTTGTTTTTTTCAAGCCCCCCAAGGCTGCAACGACAGTTTCCAGGGACTCTTTTCCAAGCGTTCTGGATGTTTTGTCTGATAAAGTAAAGAGTATTTCACTGCTATCGGTAAAAATTAGAAGTACCATTTCTTTACAAGCCAAAATCTCTTGAAATTTCCGGATCAGATAAGATCCGACTTCATTCAAATTACCCAGTGCTCCGATATCCTGAGCGATGACAAGACAGCTGCGGGTCTGATTATGGGCTCGATTCAGCTGTACGGCATTCTCTTTTAACTGAAGTGTATATTTTTTAATGCGAGCAATCATTTGATTGAACGAAGAGGCCAACTTCCCTACTTCATCATGACCTTTCACTTCAATTCCAACCTCCAGATGATCCTCGTCAATATTTTCGACAGCCTCCGACAGCGCTGACAGCGGTTCGGTCACCCGTTTAATAAAAAGGAAGCTTACGGTCAGCGCGCAAAGCAGAATCACAAGGGTGAGGACACTCATCTGCAACCATAGTTTCATTATTTGACGCTTAATCGGCTTTTCGGAGAACCCCAGACGCAAAACGCCTGCTTTCCCGGAAAAAATCGGCCAGGCAATATCAAGATAGAGTTCACCGGTGGTAGATGCTATTTCCTGAAACCGGCCGTTATCGCCCTCGACAACACGGTTGGCATTGGTTAGCTCTACCGGGAACCCCCCGGTAAAGGTATGGGCCAGCAGCTGACCGTCTCTATTAATAAAAAGGTAGGCAACGGTGGGATTGCTGCTGATCTTATCGTCCAACATTTTCTGAAGTGCAACCAGATCATTAATGAGAATTTTATCAGTGGCATCCAGCGCCATAGCATGGGCAAGGTTTTCCGCCTGTGCTTTGGCCGCTTCAAAAAGGCTGGTGCTGTAACGTTGTGTGACCAGCAGTGAAATGAGCAGGCCGCTGGCGATGACAAGTGCCGAGACAGCCAGCAGTAATTTACTCCTTAGACTTTGCATTCGCATGAGCTGTCTCCTCCGACAGACTCAAACTCAGATTCATCTGTCGAATAGGATCGTACCACGTTTCTTTGGGCGCAACAAAGCGATCGATCAGCAGTTCTGTCAGGATTTTTTTGCCGTCGAAATCCAGATGTATCGAGAACAGTAATTGCCGGATACGGTCTTTAAGTTCTGTCGGTAAATTTGAAGACACCACTACCGGAGGATTGCCGAAAGGTTCTGATTTTTTGATGACACGGGTTTGTGATGTATTAACGGAATTTTTTTGATGATAATACTCCCAGATATGCCCGTCAATGGCGGCCGCATCCACCAGCTTTTTTGCTACGGCCAGGATTGAGTTGTCGTGGCTGTAAGTGTAAATACTCTTTTTAAAAAAGGTGTCGGGTGTCTCCCCCTGCTTCTGCAACCAGTATGTGGGCACCAATCTGCCTGTATTCGATTCCGGATCGGTAAAAGCAAAAACTCCGTCTCTTAAGTCCTCCAGCGTTTGAATCCGGCTGTCTTTGTGAACGATCAGGTAAGATTGATAGAAATTTGACTCCCTCACCTGGGGTACGGCCAGGGCCTCAAAACCGTAGTTTTCGTTCCCGGCCGCATAAGGTCCTGAACAGATAAAGCCCAGGTCAATCTCGCCTTTACTGAAAAGAGTGTTGATCTCACCATAGGTTTTTCGCTGAACAAGCTGTATCTCCCGATCCAACTGATTACCTAAATATTCCAGAAACTGACGATAATAGGTAAAGGTGTCTTTGGGCGAAATCATGGCTGCCACCGCCACTTTTAAAGGAGGTTGTTCCGACTGGTGGTCTCCCGGTTGCTTGACTGCCACAGTTTTGGAAAAGTCAACAACCGCAGTTTCAGCATCAACACCACAGCCATAAGTAATAATCAACACCGAAACAATCAAAAGCCTTAAAATAATGCGTATATGCTTGGTAGTATACATAACTTGATTCATTAATCTACTTTTTTGAATAGGCTGTCATCCAGCTACTTAAGCTATAACAAAACATATTCCTTCAAAATTATTTTTTTGACAAAGCATACCACTTTGTTCCATATGTTGTCAATAAATGCCTAGCAATTTCACTATAGCGATATTAATAAGGGGGACAACTCTAGATATCGGTATTGTTCGTTAAAACATTTTCAGTTGTCCATACTTGCAACAATTTGGAATTATTAGTAAACGTATTTCTCCTCCACTGCTAACGTCAAGTAATAAAACCAAGGCTCTTAATGCGCAGGTTAAAGGCCAAATAAGGTGTTTTTGTTTCTTAAATACACGGTTTACCTTATTTACCTTAGCACTAATATTTTGTAACTATATATCATAATTCGATTCTCAACGAATAATTTTTAGCGCGAATCAGACTTCCACAGAGTGGATATGTAAACTTGACGCTTTTTCTTCGGTCCGCAATGCGCTATTTATTAACGGCGCTAAGAGTTCGGGCACCACAATACTTTTCCCGGAGCTTTTCAAATTGACATGGGAGTCTAAATCGAACGAACTTGTAAAAGGAGATCGCTATGGCTGTTATCACTATATCACGCCAATTTGGAGCTGGAGGAAGAACTCTGGGGGAAATGATTGCAAAAAAACTCGATTATCAATTCATTGATGACCTTATCGTTCAGGAACTGGCCGAAAAAGCCAATATCTCGACTGGCTTTGTAAAATCTATGGAAAGGACGGCCGGCGGTACAATCTCCAAGTTTACTACCGGTATGTTAAGCAGTAATTATATAGAGCGACTCGTCGGTGAAGACAAAGGTTATATGGATGAGCACATATATGTTGAATTACTTCACGAAGTTATCCTGGAGTTTGCCAAAATGGGTAACGTAGTGCTTCTAGGGCGCGGCGGACAGTACATTTTACATGAATTTAATAATGCTTATCATATTCTGCTTGTGGCTGATTTAAAATCTAGAATTAAATTTATACAGCAATTTTACGATATTTCAGATGCTAAGGCTGCAAAAGTCGTCAAGCAGGGAGCAGCTCGGAGATCCAGTTTATTTAAAAAATTCGGCAAAGAAGATTATGATCATCCGCATCTTTATCATCTCGTTCTGAATATGAGCAGACTCTCTTTAGAGCAAGCTTTAAAAGCGATCGTTGCTTTGATTTAGAATTGGCATGGCACTAACTAATGGTTCATGCGAAAAGTTAGTTCGCTTAGCTCACAATTGGATTGTTTTTTTATTGACATAAGTTGCCACATTGTGGCATTGTGCCGGTGTAAAACAATTTCCAGCCCTCAGCTTACACCAGTATGATGAAAATTTAGCGGCTTCGTAAAAAGTCACGAATGGAAGCTCCCTACAGCAAGCTGCATGGTATCTTCGACTGTAAGGAATATTAGTCATTTTTTGATTCGCTCGCTATGCAGTACAACTATAGATGGCTGAGTAAAAAGGTTCATATACAAGGCGTAGCATTTTTTCAGGAACGAGGCTATACATGTAG
>JABMQM010000217.1 GCA_013203195.1 Desulfobacteraceae bacterium
TTACGATCGCGGCGCTTACTTCGGACCTGGATTTTTGGGAGAAAAACCTCGATAGATTTTTTAAACAGGGCTTCGTGGAGCACATTTTCGAACCTGCTTTTGGTGTGCAGCACATACCAGGAATATGTCAGTTTTTCTATTGTCATTTGATTTGGAATTACCTTGATAAATAAGGGCTTTCAAGTCTTTGTCCCATTATACCATGGGCAAAGTCTCCAATTCCGCGGAGGCTAATTACAAACATATAGGTGCGGTCATTACCCTCATGGGTGTAATTTGCCTCCAGTGCCCAGCACTGTAGCTTGTACAGGAACCCAAAATTCTTTCTAATATCCTTTCCAGTATGTCGATTCCGTTCGTAATCGATGTACGTCGTTAATTTATCAGTTATTACAAAGCTCAGATCATAAAACATCGAATCGCTTGAGCTGTGTCTGTAGCGGCGTTCGACAAACAAACTGTCCCCGCGCTTATCCCATACTCTCATGGCAGCATTGTAAGATTCCCAGAAGCTGTTGTACTGGGAACGGGTGGCATCGACATGTATGTTATAATAACTGTCCGGGGTAAGATCGATTTCCCCGAATATTGCGGAAAAAGGCTTTTTTTTATCCTTATCCTCGTTGGCTTCATTGATGTCATAACTCTGCTGAAGATAGAAACGTAAGAACGGATTATAAGAATAATCGGGCGGCAGGTCATTTTCAGTCTCAGGAGACTGTCGATCATTGCCGGCTTCGGGAAGTTGCCGGCGATTTTCATCTTCATTAAGCTGCCAGTCATTATCAGCTTCTGGAAGCATGCCGTGTTCTTTTTTTTGAAATAAAGATTTTGCAGTCAACGTGTTTGTAAGCGAATACGAGAGCACTCTCTGCTTGCTAATACGCTCGGGAAAGTCGTTCTGATCTACATGAGGTATATAAGTATATACGATCTGGGGCCTCACCGCATGCTTGATTTTTTCGACGTTTTCTCCTATCCCGCTGTATATTTTATAGATATCCGAAGATAGATCTACCCTAAAGTCGTACATTTCCCTGGTTAGGTTTTCTTCCTTTGTCGGGCCCATGTATTCTTCTTTATCAAAATGGTAAACAGTCTCCCTAAGTCCCAAGGAGGGCTCGATGCTAAAATAGTTTTTAAACTTGTATGGCAGATAAAATCTTGGATAGACCTCCGCCCGGTGGTCTCTTTGGCCGTCTTTACTGTATGCGTACCTGTATGTAGAAGCAAGATCATAATAAAAAAGGGATGTTAGGATCTGCTGTTTGGACGCATTAAATCCGAGATAAGGCAGCGTCTGCTGGGTTGTGTCATCCTCATTCTGGCGTCTGTTGATAACATTATCGTACCAGTGCAGTCCACCGTTGAAGCTGTACTGAGACCAGATTCGATTCAAGTTAAGCTGGTTGGTTCTGACGGCATCGTCATATGCATCAAGTTCTCTGCCAAAGGTTTTAAAAAAATATTCATAGGTTTCATCAAATCCCGTATAGCCGTCTTCGAATTCTAAAAGGTAATCCTGATCGCTCACAACGTCTATATCAAGTTTTGCAGATAATGCAAAGGGCAATACCGTATCATGCTTCATTCTGAACCAGTAGCGGTCGGAATTGGGGCGCGGGTAACTATCACCGAAATAGCCCCAGTCAGCATCATCTACCGGGTCGCCGCCATCGACCTTGCGGTCATTCAAATAATCGTACATGAGGGTACCTTTAGAATCTTCGTCCAGAACATAACGGTATTCCAAGCCGATTTTATCTCCGCGACGTCCCATGTGGTGCAGATAGAAAGTCGCGTCTTGGCTGTCGTTTATGACCAGGAAAAACGGCTGGTTATATTCTTCCCATCTTCGATCTGAATATCCGAATTGGGGCCGCAGCAGACCGGTCTGGCGCTTTTGTTTGACCGGGAACATCAGCCAGGGCGAATACAACACGGGTACGCTTCGAGCCCACAGCGTTGCGTTAGTGGCATAACCATATCCTTCTACGGTGACTTTAACATTTTTCCCGGTAATCTTCCAGGCCGGACGGTCACCGTCACATGTTGTCAAACAGCCTTTGTCAGTACTATATGAATCCGGTCCTATTTTATTGATCTTGTCGCCGCGTATATAGAAATGGTTGGCTTCAAGAAATATAGTTCCATTATAAACCGTTCCGGTCTCGGCTTCAAGATCCATTTCCATTCTGTTGCCGATTAAAACATCGTCGCCCACGGTCATAATCGCATGGCCGACAGCCAGTACCTTACTGATTTTTTGATCAAAACGTACAAAGTCAGCCGTAAGGTTTTTACCATTTTTGGTTATGGCTACATTGCCTTTGGCAATATATTGATCCAATTTTTTGTCGTAGCTTATTTCGTCAGCATTAATATGCCACGGTTCATTGGGGTCATCTTTTAACGACTGAAAACCTGGATTTGACAAGACGTTGCCGGGCATTCCAAATAAAAGGAATAAAATAATAATAAAACGCGCAATGGTGTTAGAAAGATTGCTAAGCTTTAAATCGCTTGAACTTGAAACAGGGCAGAGCATGAAGTAGCAAAAGGGCATGAGATATAGCTTCCATTCTCCTTATATCTAATAACATCTTGAATACGATTAAAATATTAAGTATAAAGCTATTTAATTGGAAAATGTCAAGATGTACTTAGGGTAATATTTGCTTTCAAAAGATTGCAAGTTAATGTATTGAATAATTACCGCAGACAATCACTTTTATTTTTGTCCTGAAAAACCTGGTCTTCCGGGCCAGGTCAGAGATGACCGGCTATGCTGGAAATCTTAAAAGTGCCTATGTCTGGTTAGCCGGTTAGCCGGTTAGCCCGTTGTCTAGTATTAAATTGCGGGCTAACGGGCATAACGGGTTAACGGGCACAACCTTTTTTAATTTGCAGGAAAGCAGCCCCTTTCCCCGTGAACAACCGGGATCTGCGGCAGGGGCAAATCAAAGTCTGATCCTCTGGGCCAGGATTCTTTGCTGGCGACTTAAATAAACGCAATTAGAGTGTTATGACAAAGAACATACTTTTAACCAACGATGACGGTATACATGCTGAAGGCCTGTGGGCGCTTTATAAAAGATTTGCCCCGCAGCATGCAGTAACCGTAGTGGCTCCTGACAGAGAGCGAAGTGCCGTGGGGCATGGTATAACACTTTATAATCCGCTTCGGAAAACAAAGATTGAGGTCAGAGACGGGCTTTGCGGATATGCTGTCAGTGGAACACCGGTCGACTGCATCAAAATGGGATTGATGAAAATCCTCGATAAAAGGCCGGATCTGGTAATCTCAGGGATCAATCTGGGGGCCAACGTGGGGATTAATATCAACTATTCCGGCACCGTTGCTGCTGCCAGGGAAGCAGCTATATACAAAGTGCCGGCAATTGCTGTCTCGGTAAAAGGAGATGCTTTTATGGGATACGATGAAGCCGCTCGTTTTACAGCGCACCTGGCCGAACATGTGTTTAAAAAAGGGCTCCCTTCAGGAACCATTCTTAATGTAAATATCCCTGATATTCCCATGGAAGAAGTTGTCGGCACCCGCATAAGCAGACAGGCAATCGAGCTGTATACCGAATATTTAGAAAAAAGGGTCGATCCCCGCAACCGCGCATACTACTGGCATGGACACGTTCCTACAACTTCTCTTAATAGTCCCGATGCTGATGCTGTCGCTCTGGATAGAAATTATATCTCTATTACTCCGATTAAGTGCGATATGACAGATTACAGCCTGCTGGAGGAATTAAAGGGGTGGGAGATAGGTGAGAAGAAGACCTGATCTTGATGGTTTCGTAAAAGGATTACGGCATGAAAAAACAATTTATAAATGATCTCAAGCCCGGGGATTTTGTTGATGATATCTTTGTGTTATCTGAAAAAACCGTTGCTCAGAAAAAAGATGGAAACAATTATTTAAATGTTGTCCTTTCTGATAAAACCGGTAGCATTAAAGGTGTGGTGTGGGATGATGTAGGTCGCATCGCGGCCGGTCCGGCCTCCGGTGATGTCGTACGTATCCAGGCCGGCGTTAATGAATACAGGGGCGTCGCCCAACTTGTCATCAAAAATATGGAGACATGTTCTGCCGAAGTGTTTGATCCGGCAGTATTTTTACCAGCGACCCGGCTTAATATCGACAGCATGCTCCAGCGCCTCTTAACGGTTACGGCTTCTTTTAAAGACGATTACTTAAAAGCGCTTTTAGATGCGTTTTGGAACGACAAGGAGTTTGTCCGCAAATTCAAAACCGCACCTGCAGCCAAAAAGATGCACCATGCTTATATCGGCGGCCTGCTGGAACATACCTTGTCGATGGCAACTTTGGCAGACAAAATTGCCGGGCATTACAGCGGAATTGACAGGGATTTGCTGATAGCCGGCGCCATCCTGCATGACATCGGCAAGACCAGAGAACTGGAATATGAACTCAAGATAGACTATTCCGACGAAGGTCGATTCTTAAGCCATATCGTTATTGGCTTGGAGATGATAGAAGAGAAACTGGGCCAAATCGAGGATTTTCCTCAAGAGCAGAAGCTTTTACTCAAACACCTGATTGTGAGCCACCATGGAACCCAGGAATTCGGATCACCCGAGCCGCCCAAAACAATCGAGGCTGTTTTGCTCAACTATATTGACGAGATGGACTCCAAGGTTAAGGGTGTGCGTGATTTTATCGCTTTACAAGATTCAAATGAGACTTGGACATCCTTTCACAGGCTGTTAGGTCGTCATTTTTACGTGGGGAAACCATAGGAGTTCAGAAAAAGGATTTTGAGCGACAAATTGATGTTGAAAGAGAGTTGGTGCTCCGTTCCAAATAGATGCTGGATACTCGATACTGGATATGTCATTTACGATTGGTAAAGATTCTGCCTATCCGGCATCCAGTATCCAGAATCAAGTATCAACAAATTAAAATCTATGAAATTTCGATCGAGGTGTTAGACTTTTTTACCTAAAACATTAACGCAAATCGTATCATTATGTTTATCACGCTTGAGGGCATTGAAGGCTCAGGAAAAACAACCCAGGTTAGATCTATTGTTGAGTTTCTTCAAAGTAAGGGACATACATGTGAGGCCACAAGGGAACCAGGGGGAACCAGGATCGGGAAGAAGATACGGGCGCTGCTGCTGGATCCTGAAAGCAGCGATATGGATCCCATGGCGGAGCTCCTTTTGTACACCGCTGATCGCGTCCAGCACGTTAAACAATTCATTATGCCTTTACTGTCGGCAGGTAAAACTGTGCTGTGTGATCGCTATTATGACGCTACCGTCGTTTATCAGGGTTATGCCAGAGGACTCGATATCGGCTTAATCCGCAGCTTACACAAACTGATCCTAAAAGACTTAAAACCTGATATAACCATCCTGCTTGATCTGCCCCCTGCAAAGGGCCTTGCCCGTGCCTGGAAACAGATTAACAACGGCAGCAGAACAGGTGTTGAAAGCCGGTTTGAAAAAGAGACCCTTGCATTTCATGAAAAGGTAAGATCAGGCTATCTTGAGCTTGCACGCCTGGAGCCGGAGAGATTTCGTGTGATAGATGCATCCAAGAGTGAAAATCAGGTTCGGAAGGAGATTCTCAGTATATTATCTTCTTTTCTGATGCATCCTTAGGTTTTAGGTCAACAAAATACGGAATGTTGAAAAGATGAGTTATTCTATTCTGGACACTATTGGCAACACACCGCTGGTTGAAATTAAAAGCCTCAATCCAAATCCGAAAGTGAGAATTCTGGCAAAGACGGAGTATTTTAATCCAGGCGGTTCGGTCAAGGATCGGATCGCCCTTTCCATGATTGAGGCCGGAGAAAAATCCGGTGAGCTTACACCTGATAAAACAGTGATTGAAGCCACCAGCGGAAACACGGGTATCGGTCTGGCGATGGTATGTGGGGTTAAGGGTTATAAACTGCTGTTGACGATGTCAGAGGCAGTCAGTGTTGAACGGCAGAAGATTTTGAAGGCCCGCGGCGCCGAGATTTATCTCACGCCCGGTCATCTTGGAACCGACGGTGCCATCGAAGAGGTTTATAATCTGGCCCGGGAAAATCCGGAGTCCTATTTCATGGCCGACCAATTCAACAACGCTGCCAACTGGAAGGCGCATTATTACGGAACAGCCCAAGAAATCTGGGAGCAAACGGACGGCAAGGTTACTATGGTCGTTGCCACTCTGGGTACCAGCGGGACTGTTATGGGCATTTCAAGGCGGCTGAAAGAACTTAATCCCGCTATCAGAATCGTTGCTGTTGAGCCTTACCTCGGCCACAAAATTCAGGGCCTAAAAAATATGAAGGAAGCTTATCGTCCCGAAATTTTTGATAAGAAACGCCTCGATGCTATCATAAATATTGATGATGAAGAAGCCTTTGAAATGACGAGGCGCCTTGCCAAAGAAGAAGGCCTCTTTGTAGGAATGAGCAGCGGAGCCGCTATGGTGATTGCTTGTAAGCAGGCGGAAACCTTGCCGGAAGGTACGATTGTGGTGATATTACCGGACGGTGGGGAACGTTACCTCAGCACACCGCTTTTTGCAGTACGCGAAAAGGTCGATCTGCAACTGTTCAATACCATGAGCCGAAGTAAGGAGTCTTTTGAACCGCTGCATGAGGGAAAAGTCGCCATGTTTTCATGCGGGCCCACAGCGCACGCACGCCTGCACGTGAGTGAATGCCGGCGTTTTGTTTTTTCAGACCTTTTGTGCAGCTACCTTGAATATAGGGGATATGCGGTAAAACATGTCATGAACATTACTGATCTGGATGATAAAACTATTGACGGTTCTGAAAAAGCAGGACTGGATTTAGGTGAATTTACCGCAAAGAATATCGAAGGGTTTAAGAAGGATCTGGATGCCCTGGGAATCAAGCCTGCGCAATATCCTCTGGCGAGCCAGCATGTTGAGGACATGGTCATGCTGGCTGAAAAACTGTTAAAAAAAGGGTTTGCCTACGAAAAACTTCGCAGCCTGTATTTTGACATTTCCAGATTTCCGGATTACGGCAAGCTGTCCGGTATAGATATTGATAAAATAAGGCTTGGTGCCACTGTAGATCTGGATGAATACGAAAAGGACAATCCCAGGGATTTCACGCTGTTGAAAAGATCGAGGCTTTCCGAGCTGAAAAGGGGGATATACACCAAGACCGAATGGGGCAATGTGCGTCCTTCGTGGCACATTCAGAGTGTGGCGATGGCCATGAAGTACCTTGGGGAAAGCTATGATATTCACACCAGCAGCCGGGAGCTTGTATTTCCTCACAACGAAAATGAGATAGCAATTGCCGGTGCCGTGACCGGAAAGCCTTTAGCCAAGTATTGGGTCCATTGCGATCGCGTCCTGGTTGAGGGCAAAAAAGTAGATGAACATGGAAGCGGACTGACTCTCAGCGATTTGGCGAGCTTCGGATATGCCAATCGGGTGGTCAGGTACTGGCTGCTTTCGGCGCATTACAGGAAACCGGTTACTTTTACCAAAAAGCGGCTCGAAAATGCCGGTCGTTCCCTGGAACGGCTCGATACGTGTATTCATACCTTGCATAACGTAAGGGCGGACGCTTCACCTTATACCGAACTCGATCAGCTACTGTACGATCTAAAGCACGGTTTTGTCAGCGCCATGGACGATGATTTGAATATATCAGCAGCCATGGCTTCAATCTTCAAGATTGTCAAAAGAATAAATGTTCTGACTCTGGAAAACAGATTGGATCGGGATGGCGCCTTGAAAGTTGTAGATGGGTTCCGCAATATAGATACGGTGTTGAAAATATTCAACTTTGAGGATGAGGTTTATGATCCCGAGGTGCAGCGTCTGATAAAAAAGAGAGATAAAGCCAGGCTGGAAAAGAACTGGGATCTTGCCGATAAGATTCGTGATCAGTTAAGGGGCCTGGATATCAACGTCAAAGATCGGAAGGTGGTTAAATAAATGAAACCGATATATTTTCCGTTTACGTATATTCCCAGACCAATAGCCGCAGCCCTTGCGGCCTGTTTTAAACAGACGGTTGTTTATCAACCGTCAAGGCACAATATACCGCCAGAGAACCAAATGTGGGCTGATAGCGGTATAATTGACCTAAGGGTGCCGATTGCCGGTGATGAAAATAAATTAGAGGCAATTTTGAAAGATTATAATGCTTGGGCCAACCTGCATCAGGGAGGCACTCTGGACTTTTTTAAGGCCTGGGGCGGTAAAACCCCCTTTTTTGATGAAACTTTTTCATCACAAATACGGGCAGATATCAAAAAGAAAAGCAGCGCCGGCCAATCCCTAAAAGAACCTGAAGATATTTTCAGGGCCAGATTATTTCTTCACATTGCCCAGAGTTTCGATTTGCAAAACAATGGATTGAACCAGGATCTGAAATTGTTTGATGCCATGGAGCAAGATCTCATGAAGAATCTTAAAGGTGAAGATGAGGCTTTGAACCCGGGAGCGGCAGCAAAAAAAAGGTTTCCAATTAGTGATCCTGGTTTTTACATGGTGGCAGAGCGGCTCAAAGCCTGGACTAAACTTATGCAACACGATCGGGAACCGTCCGGATTATTTATTACCACCAGCCGGTCGGTTTTGGATGAATTGATGGATAAAGCGCCTGAAATAGAAATGGTAATTGACTTTGATTCAATACCGATGCATGCAAGCCGGGATGAAACTGTCGAAAAATGGCAGGATGGCTTGCTTGCAAGCCTCAACACATTACTGACGAGTGCCTGGCCCGTATCAACGGACGGTATGTTTGAGGCGCCGGCGGTAAGCGGAGGCGACGCAAACTTTGCGATCAAACTCTATATTGTTGCCGGGGAAACACCGTATGATTTTTTTACCCGCTGTTTTGGCAACAACGCTTTGCAGGCCGGCTTTGAGACCGAAAGAGTGAGATTTAAAAATACTATGATCGGTATTGTCGAGCTATAAACTCCTTTTGCAATTTAATAATACAAAAAATACAAGAAGGCTTGACTCCCTGTATCAA
>JABMQM010000218.1 GCA_013203195.1 Desulfobacteraceae bacterium
ATTTGTTAACCAACCAAACCAATTTAACCAATTTAACCAATAAAACTGAACCATTAAGGTTTATAATCCATACTCCTTCTTTGTGCCTTTGTGCCTTAGTGGCTGAGCTGTTACCTACTTCTTAAATACTACCTGCATGGAGTCCGAATACGGCTCAAAATAAATTTTGCTGTCAACCTGAAAAACATCTCGCAGGGTCTCGCTGTTTAAAACCTTTTCTATGGGTCCGTTAGTGACCACATTTCCATGCTGTACAAAAATAAGATGATCGCAAAATGCAGCGGCAAGATTAATGTCCTGCATCACGGCAATTACCGTTTTCGTCTCGTTTGCTACCCCCTGGGCCGCCAGTTTGAGCATGCCGATGGCATGATTGATATCAAGGTTTGACGTAGCTTCGTCCAGAACCAAAACCGGTGAATCCTGTGCCAGGGCTCTTGCGAAAATAACACGCTGTCGCTCCCCGCTGCTAAGCTGGGTAATAAAACGGTTTTCAAATTCCAGGGTGTCTGTCTTTACCATTATGTCATGAACAAACCTTATATCCCGGGTCGATGGGGCCGCGAACCTTTTGATATGAGGATAGCGGCCCATCATTACCACTTCTTTAGCCGTAAACGGAAAGTTGATGTAAAAATTCTGCGGAACCAGTGCGATTTCTCTGGATAGTGCCTTTTTAGAATAACCAGCCAGAGTTTTACCTTTGTAACGGATACGGCCTGCAGCCGGCTGGATGTGGTTTATCATCAGGTCAAGCAGTGTTGTTTTGCCGCATCCGTTGGGCCCGATGATTCCATAAAACACGCCGGCTTCCAGGGTAAGGGAAAGGCTGTTAATAACCCTTTTCAATTTATATCCAAAAGAAATTTGGTCAATTTCAAAAAGTTTCTCCACTACCACACCTTAGCTTTTTGCTGTTTTCGGAAGATGTAACAGAAAAAAGGCCCGCCAATCAGCGCGGTCAGTACGCCGATGGGTATCTCGTTGGGCAACACCGCCCGTGTGAGCGTATCCGCTCCCAGCAGTAAAACCGCACCTGCCAGCAGAGAAACAGGAAGCAGCTTTTGATTATCCGGCCCGGTAATGGATCGCATCATGTGTGGCACTAAAAGTCCCACAAAACCGATAATTCCGGATACCGAAACACAAATTGCCGTCACTAAAGAGGCGGTTACCAGAAGAATCAGCGGTACTTTTTGAGTATCGACCCCGAGGGAGGAAGCCGACCGGTTGCCTAAAGACATAAGATTTAAGTCCCTTGAATAGAATAGAAAAACGCCAAACCCAAAACAGACACAAATCAGGGTTATGGCTACATCCGCCCATGTTTTGGATGCAAAACTGCCCATAAGCCAGAAAATAATGATTGAGACCTGCTCGTCGGCGATATATTTCAAGAAGCTAATGCCGGCAGACAAGATAGCCGCCACGATGATACCGGACAGGATCAGATTGTTGGAGGAGTACCCTCCACCGGATGATGAGAGGTACAGGACAAACATCAGGGTGCTCATGGCTCCTATGAATGCCAGAAGAGGAACTGACCAGGTGCTCATAAAACTGATATTGAACAAAATGGCCAGCGAGGCTCCAAAGGCAGCGCCCGCAGAGACTCCCAGGGTATATGGATCCGCTAAAGGATTTAAAAGTATCCCCTGAAACACTACACCCGCAATGGCCAATCCTCCGCCTACAATCGCCGCCGTCAAAATGCGCGGCAGGCGCACATCCAAAACAACTACCGGCAACAGCCTGTCCATGCCGGCCAAAATACCGGTGTTACCCGAAATTTTAGCCAAAACAATCCTGATGACATCGCTAAAAGGTATTTTAATATATCCCATGCCGGCGGAAGCTACAATAACAAGAACCAGCAAAAGCATTAAAAGGATCACCTGGCTGCCTGGTGAAACCATTGAACGACTCAAATGCGGTACTGTTTTTTGCTTGATAGTCTCTGTCATTTCAAATCCTAACTAGTGTCCATTCAAAAATGGCCCTTTTTGCCCTGCTCGGCGTTCTCC
>JABMQM010000219.1 GCA_013203195.1 Desulfobacteraceae bacterium
GCAGTGCAGTATTCTGTCGGCGCTCCTGATCGAGATTTGCACTTAAGAACGGCTGGTTGTCATAAAGGAGCTTTTCAGCCGTCTGCCACTCAGAAGGGTTTAAAGCCGCCACGATAAGGTCGTAGGTTTCCCATGCCAATATTTCCTGCTGTACTTCTTTTGCTGTGATTTCATCTTTCTGGATATCGGAAGCATCAGATTCGATCGAGCTGTCGCCATGTTTATAAACGGTCTTGACATAATATTCATCTACCTGTCCGCTGGTTCGGGGCACTTTGACATGCGTCTCTTTAACCTGCCCAAAAAGCTCTTCATTTATAAACAGCTTGTAGCCTACCGGTTCTCGGGCTGTTGCCGGCCGTTTCCAACCCACGATATTTTTATCGTTTTCACGTTGCATATAAAGGCCGTCCGGGGCGGTAGGCAGAAAGCTGATTTTTATTTGATAAACCCGATTATCCAAAGAGTAGATGACGGCGGCGTACTTGTTGATATTCGACTCTAAGATTTCGTAATTTTGATCATTTACCAGAGGGATGTGGTCAATACCAAGATAAAAAGAGATACTGCTGCCGGTCTTGGGGAGCCATAATTCTAAATTATCGTTGCTGATATTGCTTATGGTCCCGAAGGTCTCCTGATAGCTGATAAGGCCGGCCTTGATCTTTTCCTGCATATTACTGTCAAAGACCTGTTTTAAAATGATCGTGTTTCTGATCATTTTCTTTTCGGAGGCGTCGCTTTCGGCAAGTTTTTTGAATAAAATTTTGAGAGGGTAATCCTGATAAGGGATCTTTTGGGCCTCGAATTTCTTTTTGGTTATAAAATCAACTGCAAAGGCAGAAGTGCTGTGCAGGCATGTTAAAAACATCCCCAAAAGAATAATTAGCGATATTTTAGCAAATTTTCCTGTTTGATTTTTCATTTTTTCCCTTTACACTCCAGGTTCCTTTTTAAGAAAGCTGGTTGCTGACATTTCTTTTTGAACTTGCTGTATCTGCCGGCCAAAAAAATCTTGCGGATCATTATTTTCAAATATTTCTATGTGCCGAGCGTTGATATTGGTAGGGCTGTTTTTTTGCCGGTTTTCGGTAACAACCAGCAGCGTGTTTAAATGCTTAAAGTTCTTATCGTCCTTAATCTTTTTACCTATCCAATGGTCGATGAAAAAGACGGTGGCAAGGTCTTTCCGATAAGCTCTTTGCAGGGTCATCCAAAAATAGTGACGTCTTTCGGCATCCAGATTCGAGAGCGGTTCATCTAAAAACCAAACGGGCTTTTTTGCATCCAAGACTATATCCATTAATACTTTCTGCTGCTGGCCGCCTGAAAGCAGATCCGGATATTCATGGGCAGAGAAAGCGGCGGCTTTTTGCCGGTCGGATCCATTTAAAACCATATAATTGTCACGTGTGGAAACAGGGAGGAAAAAGGCTTTTTGAGGGAAGATGCAAAAACTCTTTTCCCTGATTTCGGCAGCCCTGATGTAATTAAAACCCTTGGCATTATATGTTTCGTCGTTAAATTTGATTGTTCCCTTATCAGGGCCGGATGCTCCTCCAATGTTGCCAATTGTTAATGCCAGCATGTTGAGCAGGGTTGTTTTACCGGAGCCGTTATCTCCGTACAGATAGTAGGCGCCCTGCTTAAATTCAAGGGTGTCGCCGCTTTCCAGAGTAAAAGTAATGCTGAATGAGTCGTCCTGGGTCAATATTAAAGGAAATGTAACCTCAAAACGGTCGGCCTTCGACATAAGTTCAACCTTATCTTCCTTTGTGCAATGCATGTAGGTTCAGGGTGTTGCCGGTAAACGGGCTGAAACACCACTTGTTAATGGGGTGAAAAGCTGCGGCCGCAGAAAAAAAAGTTATTGCCAGCGGCAGCGCAATGTGAGCCGAGGCCCCCAAGTCACCGAAAATCGAATACAGAAGATAGGCCGCAAGAATACCCCCTTTGACAAACAGCATCAGTAAGACCGGCAGCAGCCAAAAGATGAATAACAGCTCCCTGATTCTGTTTTTGAACATAAACAGGAAAGCAATTTCGGTTTTCAAATGGATAAATGCAAAAAGCGATATCATAAAAGGAAAAGCAATCCCCATGGATAAATCCGTGAGATAGAAATTTATATGGTTGGAACGGATATCATCATTGATATTCTTTACCTTATCTTTCAAGATATGCGACTTTTCATAAGAATAAAGGTAGTGCCCCTGAGAATGCAGCTGATCGATGTAATCCATAAAGTCGGTTTTTATATCGATATTTTGATACATCAGCCAGTTCCAGCGAGGTTCTAATACCTGCGGAACATAGAAGGGGACGTATCTGGGATAGGCATCGATGTCTTGATACATTACGTTATCCTGATATATTTGGGGGATAGCCAAATCTGCTTTGTCGGTTTTGATGGCCCCATCCTTTTCATAACTGACTGATTCCGCCAAATCGATAATATCGGTAGTGTTGTCGTATTTGATGTTTGTCAATATGTGTAAAAAATTCAAAGGAATAATACATTCCACTCTGCTCAGGTATGGGTTCGGCATATGATTTGGGTTCAGGGGGATTCTTTTAATATTGTCGATAATAGATTTTTTAATAGAATTATAAACATCAATTCTTTTATCCCAGACGTTTTCCCTTATCATATCGGCAAGGTCGATTAAATCAAATCTGAGTGTGTTGTGCCTGCCCGCAATAACAGCCTCATTGAGTGCGGTGCCGTTGTGATCAATATAATTGTTTCTGACTTTTACGGTATAATCGTCGGTGCGCTCTTTTACAAAAAAGTCATCGACAAAGCTTTGGATATGATAAACGCTGTACAACAAATTGATGGCGTCTTTGTTGCCGGAGCTGTCCGGGTGACTTGTTGCGGATGGAGTAAAAAAGTGAATAAACAGATTGTTTTGATAGATAAAGGCCTGCTTGACAATTTCCGCGCCGAGATGCCGTAGTTTCCGGTAGTGCCCGGCAAGAAATCGTCCAAAACTATTTTGGGAGCGCATACGCACAAAAAAGACTTTGAAAGCCTTTTGGTTTACGATTTCTTTTTTCAACATCTCTGCTTTGTGGAATTTATTTACGTAGCTGAATGTATTAAAGCCCATCATTACCAAGAAGGCTATTACGAGGCAGACGAATCGCTTTCTTGTGGACTTTCTGAAGAGCATCTTAAGACACACAACCAGCAGTTTGTGAAAGTCATTTGTCATTAGTTCGGGGTTCTGCCGTCTACGCTGAAGCTACGCCGTGCCAAGGGGTTCTGGGTTACTAATAATCAATAATTCACTGATAACTGTTCACTGCTTACTGCTTACCCCTGATCCCTGATCGCTGGTGGCTAGATATCTCCGTACGTCCAGAGAGTTATTATCATGTTTCTGCTCATACCGATTTCATATGCATATATTTTTAATTCTCTTGAATATTTCTTGCCGAATCTGGAAACGATGATTACCTGGTCGGCAAAATCGGTTCCATGAAGAGATTTCAGATTATCAAGCACTCTCTGGTAATATTCCAGGGTGTCGTTTTCCAGGGAGAGCCCCATTTTGTCGGTATCCAGCTTTTCGATATCCTGATAAATTTTGAAATAGTAGCTGTTATAGTTGCCGGCTTCATAGTAATAGAAATTATGGGAGAAATCCGGACTTTTCAGCAAGCGTTTAACGCTCCCATAGTATTTTCGCAGATCGGCATCGAAACTGTTAAAATCGTAAAATAAAAATCGTTTGGAGCCGCTGCGGATAATGCCCTCTTCATCGCTCAAGGTTACTGCGGCGATATGATCGATGTTCAGTGTCGGATAATATTCGCTGCTGTCAAGCTTGACCCTGACCGGTCCGTTCAGGATGCGATAGCGGATATCCTGCTGGCTGCGGTCATAGGCAAATTCGATCTGAAATTTTCCCTTGTAACGGTTTTTAATAACCAGCTGCAGATCATAATTGCGCAGAGATGACGGAGGATCGGCAACCAGTTCCCAATAACCTAACTCCCCAAGAGAGATCGACTCCTGCTTGGCATTTTCGATCAGGGCTAAAAAATTATAACCGGCAGTAGTGCCGGTTAAGCCGACCTTAAAAACGCGGTTGTTATCGTTGCTCAGTTGTATGCTCCGGCCTTTAAAGAGTGTATCCGCGTGGATCTCACCGGCTAATGCCCAGCCGGCTAACAGGAAGATACAGAACCATTTGACGGGGTGTAATTTTGTTTTCATAGGATGTATGCTGGTCACTGGTTACTGGATACTGGTCACTGGATACTGGTCACTGATAACTGGATTTTAAAAGTAAGTTATCCTTATTTTATCCAGTAACCAGTATCCAGGATCACTTCTCACTGATCACGGACCGGGGGCATAAAGCTCTCCGACCTTTAGATACATAAATTTACGTTGTATGGCCTGGTTAAAGGAATTGAGGTGGAACCCTCGCTTGGAAATATATTCCGCCAGGGGACCTTTATCCTCGCCCAGGGTTTTGTTCCAGAGAATCTCTTTCCCGGGTTCTTTGCTGGTTAAGGCTTTATAAAATGCCGCATCCGCTGATTGGAAGGTTCTTTTTTCGATAAGAGGTTTAATATGATCGTATAGTTTTCTGCATCTTTCGATATCGTCAACACTCACCAGTGAATTTATAATAATCAGTTTTTTAAGATCGGACAGAGAAACATCATCCTGAGTTCTGACCGCCCTTAAAAAAGACTCTACCGGTTTGGCCGGAATTGCGATGCGCTGATCCCAAACGGTGGGGTCCTCAACATTCTTTACATATTTAACGACATGATTCAGCACCTGAATTTTGCGATTGCTCCATTTTTGCATTTCCGTCAATAGTTTTTGATCTGAAAAATAGAGGATAATGTCTTTGGGCATCTCTCCAGCGCCCTGGGTTTTAAAAACATGATCGACGTAAGCCTGGATTCCGTCCAAAAGTCGTTTGTGCTGTTTGGTGAAATCCTCTTGCCGTTCTTGCTTTGATTTCAGCTTTTCAGCTTTGAATTCGAATTTTCTAAAGGTGACATCTTGGCCTTCAAGATTACCGGCTTCAAACCGGGCGATCAGGTCTTTTAAATTACGGTAGGCATCGTCCGGAGTGTCGTTCAAATTGGCGGGGGTCCGGATACCGTGGTCGGTCGGATAGATAAAGTAGACGCTCAGATTAAGATCCAGCGCTTTTTGGGTAACATAGGATAAGGTTTCTTCGGACAGGTCATTGGGCCCGGCATCCGTTATGACAAAAAGCAGTTTTGCATGCAAAGGAAGGATCTGCCGTTCTTTTTGTAAGGATTCGATTTCATGAAGGACTTTGACCATGGCCCGCATCAGAGGCTCGGCGTAATCACGGTCTCCAGAGCCCTTGACAAAGGTGAGGTTCTCGGGCCTTTTGACCCGGATAAAATTGGGTTCGGCTTTAATATCTTTGTAGCTTGCGGGTGAATCCCAGTATGCAAAGACGCGGTTCATTCTTAATCCAATACCTTTTTGCCTCATATCCTGAACGCTTTTATTAAAAGACTTCACATAGTCGCCAAAAGGGCGCATACTTTCGGATACGTCCAATAAAAAGAAGGTATTTAAGTTTCTTTTGATGGAACTGGAGAGCAGCCGCATGAGCCTGGGCGTAAAGGCGCCCGGAATGAACACCTTGGCATAAGAATCGTCTTTGGTGTACTGCGGGTGGGTTAACTGGGGAAACCCGAAATGAGTATAAAATTTATGCAGGCTCTCCTGATCGAGTTTTTCCACGATGTCCCGAAAGAGCCTTTCTTTTAAATAAACATGCTCTACGTAAAATTTGTTGATTTCACCAGCTTCCAAAGACTCGTCTTTACCCTCCTGGTCATTGAAAAATGGTACCGGCTGCAAGGGATGGTAATAGAGCCTGGATCTCCACAGGGTGATATACTTTTTTTCGACCCAGCCGATGATTCCGATATCCTCTCGATTACTCCTGTAGTCGAATTCGTTAAAATCCTGGGCCAGCAGGTAATAGCCGTTTTGATAATCGAGTACTTTGTAAAAATCATAATCCACAAGGCTTTCCGGAGGAGTTGCCGAGTCCTTTTTATGATCTTGCCAGCTGTTCCAAATTGTAGGGAATTCATTGGCTTCGCCCGGCAGGCTTAGGAAGCCGTATACAGGAATGAAAGCTCTGTTTTTATCCAGCAGGGCATTGTACCAGAGAAATCCTTTCTCGAAATCAGACACATTAAGCGTAAATATCTTTTTATCCCTTTGCCTTACTATTTTAAGCTCCTGTTTATCCCAATCGATTTCAACAACGTAAAAAACTTCCTGGAATTGGATTTTATCCTGTGGATAAAGGCTTTCCAGACCGCTATAAGGGAAGAAAGCTTTGGCGTGGGAGATGTAGAATATACCCTCATTGGGATCGGCGCTAAAAGCGTACCCTGCACCGTGTTTTTTTTCAACCGCGCTGCGGGCCGAGGCCCATAGATTCATGTCAAGTTCGTGATAAATACGCTTGATCGTGTTCATGAAGCCGTCGGGTTTGAATTGCCCTTCCCAATCATGATCAATTGAACTGGGACATTTAATATTTACCCGACGGTCAGCATTCAAATCGGGCGGAATGGCGTTTGCCGGACTATGGGCTAACAAAAATGCCCCGGTAAACAGGAAAATAATCATTTTCTTAAAGCAGGTCATTTTTCACCTCCGCTACCTTATTTAGCTCAATGATTCCGACGACGGGATTTCGCTTTGCTCAACCCCGGTGCCGGTATCTTAGACTTTCAAATCTGCTGCACCCGCAAGTTAGGGTAAACTTAAAACCGGATGTGGCGGTCTGCCAAATACAAGGATTGCTTACCTATTCGGGCTCAATTGAGGTATAGTGAATTAAAGCTTTGGAGTCAATCAAAAACGTGATCGGCATTTGGCCCTCGGAGAAAGCAAGTTGCGGGGATTTGGGTGCTTGATAACCGCTGCAGGAATTGGTATAAGTGGTTTAAAACGTACGCATGATAGCGGTCAGGGTTCAGCCGTCTTCGCATAGCTACGCCGTAGCCAAGCCGTCTTCGCGTAGCTACGCCGTGCCAAGGGGGGGTCTGGGTCACTGATAACTGGTTACTGAGGACGGGTTGGAAATGAAAGATAAGCATGGCCATCCACAAATAGACGGCAGCAGGAAGCTTTTGGAAACAGACACGTTCAAGTTTGACTGCCATCCTCAAACCCCATGTTTTACACGATGCTGTCACGATGCTGACATGTATCTGTATCCCTATGATATTATTCGCCTGAAGAACTGCCTCAGCATTTCTTCTGAGAGGTTTCTGGAACAGTATACCTTAACCGCTTTCAGAGACAATCCTTATTTCCCTAATCTTATGCTGAAGATGTCGCCTGGTGAGAGAAAATCATGTTCCTTTCTTGCTCAGGGAGGATGTACCGTATATGAGGATCGACCGTTCTCATGCCGGGCCTATCCGCTGGAGCGGGCGGTGGCACGAAGCGGTGACAGCGAGAAACGGGCGGTCCTTTTTTTTCTTGCCTGTCACGAGCACTGTTTGGGGCATAAAGAACCCCGCGAATGGTCCGTCAATGAGTGGATCAAGGACCAGCAGATACAAATATTCAATGATATGAATGACCTGTGGGTCGACGTTGATACGCTGTTTAGGGGAAACCCGTGGGGCCCTCAGGGGATCGACGGGTCGGCGTTTAAGATGGCCTTTATGGCTTGTTTTAATATTGACAAATTCAAAACGTTTGTTTTTGAAAGTACTTTTTTGTCCCGGTTCGATGTATCGCCGGAAAGAATTGACAAGCTAACTGCATCGGATGTAGAACTCATGAAGTTTGGGTTTGACTGGATAAAATTATTCCTCACGGGTGCCGGCCCGCTTACATTGAAAATTCGTAAAAAGTAAAAATCTCCTTTTTACGATCGTTTTAAGTATTTGCAAATAATCGTAAAACAATAACCTAAAACCTAACACTTAAAACCTAAAACGTGATGAATTCGACTTTTCATGAATTCATCAATATTTAATTGTTGCCGAGTGCTGCTTCTATGTCACACAAATTTCTATTGCAGGAAAAAGGTCATTGTATTAATAGCTTGACATGTCATGATCTATGATTAATTTATTAAAAAAACCTTAACCGATTGAAATGATAGCATTAAAGCTGGTTTATATTGTAAGTCATTAAAAACAAACCAATTTGGGGAATAGCCATGCCGGTTTACGAATACGAGCATATAGAA
>JABMQM010000220.1 GCA_013203195.1 Desulfobacteraceae bacterium
CGGCAAGGTGGTTGCCGCGGGAGAATATTATCTGGATCCGTCCACCAACATGGCTGAAGTCGCCTTTTCGGTGGACAAAGCATGGCAGGGCAAGGGCTTGGGAAAAATATTAATGAAAAAACTGTCCGGAGCAGCCCGCGAAAACGGTATCGCCGGTCTGACGGCTTATACCCTGCCCGGCAACAGGGGCATGGTAAGGCTCTTTAAAACCATGCCGTACAAAATTACAACCGTTCATGCCGGTGATGTGATTGAATTGACTTGCAGGTTTGATGAACTTGCCTAGAATATTTAAAGAATTTTTTAGACAGGATGGACCCCAGATAAATAGGCTCCGCATTTAACGGGGCAAGCAGGATATTCAGGATTTATTTTTAGCTGTTTTTTCCCCGCTTTCAGCGGGACAGGCAGGGACAGCTAAAAATTCAAAATCGAGTCCATCTTGTTAATCCTGTCTAAAAAAAGCTCTTTTTATAATTTCTACAAGGAAGCGAAGATACATGACTAAACACAGCGTTTTATTTCTGCCGCATAATAAAAAAGTAACTGTGCCGCACGGTCATAATTTAATCCGTGCCGCCATGGAAGCAGGGGTTCACATTAATGCCTCCTGCGGCGGTGAAGGTGTCTGCGGAAAATGCCGGGTGATTATTGAAGACGGTACTGTTGAGGGGGGCATTTCCTCAAAGCTGAAAAAAGCCGATCAGGAAAAAGGCTACAGGCAAGCCTGCCTGGCGGAAGTCAAAAGTGATCTTGTCATACGTGTTCCCATTGAATCCGAGATCGATGCGGGTGTGTTGAACCTGCACAGCACACCGCGGCACACCGCCGAGATCCAGGAAATGAATCTGGAGGAATTGAAGGATCAAGGCCTTTTCATGCCGCCGGTTGAGAAAAAGTACCTGGAACTTCCCGAGCCCAATGCCCAGGACAATCTGCCGGATGTAACCAGACTCGTCAGTTACCTGCAGATAAAACACGACGAACATCGACTGGTGGTCGAAATGCCGGTGATACGAAAACTACCGGATATTTTAAGAAAAAACGATTTCAAAGTCACGGCGACCCTGGCCCGCCCGGTGCAGTCCGGCCGCAAGACCAATATCATCAACATTCAGCCGGGGGATACTACCGATCGCAACTATGCCATTGCTCTGGATATCGGTACGACCACGATTTATGCACAGTTAATCGACTTGATTACCGGCAAAGTCACGGCCCAGTTTGGAGAATATAACGGTCAGATCAGCTATGGTGAAGACGTTATCAGCAGGATTGTCTTCGCGGAAAAAGCCGGCGGGCTGGAGAAACTTAGTAAGGTCGTCGTAGAAACCATTAACAAGTTAATTGGCAAACTCGTTAAGCGGGCTAAAATCGATATTGACGAAATTTCCTCGGTTACCTTAGCGGGCAACACGACCATGTTCCAACTGTTGCTGAAGATCAACCCCCGTTATATCCGGCGTTCACCGTATGTGCCGGCGTCAACGCTGTATCCGCCCATTAAAGCCGTCGATCTGGGCATGGAACTGGGAGACCACACTACGGCGCTGCTTTACCCGGCCGTCTCCAGCTACGTGGGTGGAGACATTGTGGCCGGTGTCATGGGATCCGGCATGTATCGTACCGAAAAACTGACCCTTTTCATGGATATCGGCACCAATGCAGAGATTGTGATCGGCAACAAGGACTGGCTGGCCTGTGCTGCCTGCAGTGCCGGTCCTGCCTTCGAGGGCGGTGGTATCGAATTCGGCATGCGGGCCGCCAAAGGCGCCATCGAAGATTTTTCCATGGACCCCTTTACCTTTGAACCCATGAACATCACCGTCGGCAATGTCAGGCCCAAAGGTATTTGCGGCAGCGGCCTGATTACCATTGCGGCCGTAATGTTTGAACTGGGGGTGATTGACAACCGCGGAAAATTCAACCTCGATCTGAGTACTCCCCGCATCCGCAAAACCGACGGCATTTTTGAATATGTGCTGGCCTGGAAAGAAGAGACCCAAATCGACAGAGATATCGTCCTTACTGAGCCGGATCTTGACAATCTGATCCGCGCCAAAGGTGCCCTGTACAGTGGTTGTATGACCCTTCTGGAAGAGGTGGGGCTCGGGGTCAATGATATCGAACAGATTTTTCTGGCAGGCGGCTTTGGGAGCTATGTAGATCTTGAAAAAGCCATGGTCATCGGTCTGCTGCCTGAAATAGACCCTGATAAAGTCCGGTATATCGGCAACGGTTCCCTGATGGGGGCTAAAATGAGCGCCCTGACAAACCGCATCCGCAAAGATGTGGTGGACGTAACCAAACGGATGACCAATTTCGAGCTTTCGGAAACCGCGTCTTTTATGGATAACTATGTGGCCGCTCTTTTTTTGCCCCATACGGATATAGATCAATTCCCCAAACTCAAAGCCCGCCTCAAAGCCCGCAAAGCTCTCCGGAGTTGATCCCGCCGGTATTGGCATAAATTTTCCAAATCACTGAAGTAAATCATCAAAAAAGTCAACTCAATGTCGTTATCAATTAATTAACCTATTAAACCTTCAGCTTGGCTAAAGGTCCAAGCTTTGTTATGCGGGTAGCGTAGTGTATTGATATTTCTCTCGCCCGCTTCGCTTGAGCCCGCAGAGGTCACAGAGATTTGGGTTTTTCCTTTCCGCTGAGCCCCGCTAATTAGAGCAGGCTAAAAGGGCGGAAAGAAAAAATCAATCTGCTCTGAAGGCAGACTTTGCCAGCCAATACTTTGCCAGGCATAGTGGTTTTCATTTGCCGGCGCCTCAGCGGCAAATGAAAAATGACAATTATCTTTCTC
>JABMQM010000221.1 GCA_013203195.1 Desulfobacteraceae bacterium
CCGGCAAAGCGAATGTAGCTGAATATAGCGGTTTGAGCGGCCAAAACACAGGAGGAAGGCGACAGAATCGGCCTCCTGGCAACAGGACGGGATCCGGTCGCGGTATGGGACAGGGTCGTGGTACGGGACAGGGTCGTGGTATGAGAATGGGTCGCGGCATGGGCCGGAGCGGCGGAAGGTAGTTTTTTGATGAGAATAGCAGTTTCAATCTGGGAGGGCAAAATCTCACCGGTGCTCGATACGGCATCTAAATTGCTGATCGTTGAAAACGAGATGCAAACAGAATCTTCTCGTTTTGAAGCCAATCTGTTTGAACAGGATATGTCTCAAAGATGTTCTTTTATTCGGGGACTCGAGCTGGACGTTCTGATTTGCGGTGCCGTATCACGCCAGCTTGCGGGGATGCTCAAAGCCTCCGGCATCAAAATCATATCCGGGATATCCGGTCCGGCAGAAGATGTTTTGAAAGCCTATCTAAAGGAGGGCCTGTTGCATTCCGGATTTTTCATGCCGGGGAGTAAAAACAATCATCTTGATTAGAAAAAACATAGACGTTTAAAAGCTTTGAACTGCACAGAGCTCGCATTTCCTGCAGCTTGACTTCGACGAGCTCCCTTCGGTCCGAGCGTTCGACTGAGCTCACGCCGAAGTCTCAGGGTCGAAGACAGTCGAGTCACTGCAGGGAGCTTCAATAAAGTACCTACCGGGAAAGG
This sequence comes from Desulfobacteraceae bacterium, assembly GCA_013203195.1. Classification (GTDB taxonomy): domain Bacteria; phylum Desulfobacterota; class Desulfobacteria; order Desulfobacterales; family UBA11574; genus Desulfatibia_A. The sequence goes on from JABMQM010000221.1 coordinate 714, forward strand.
AGGGTAATATGGAGGAAGAAATAAAAACAAAGGCGGCCAAACCGAAAAAGGTTGCTGATCCTGCTGCGGTTTCCATTGATTTGGCAACCCAGGAAATGCTGGCACGTGCACAGGAACTTGGTGTTGAAACGATTTTTGACAGGGCTGCTGCCATGAAACCATGTAACATCGGGGTTCAAGGCACTTGTTGTAAAAATTGTGCCATGGGACCCTGCCGTCTTCCACTTCCGAAGTCTGGCATTGAGGGTGAGGATACCAGAAAAGGCTTGTGTGGTGCTACGGCCAATACCATTGCGGCCCGCAATTTTGCCAGGATGGTGGCCGCCGGCGCATCCGCCCATTCGGACCACGGACGTTGCGTGGCCGAGGTCTTTTTGTCTGCTGCCCGAAAAGAAACCGATGATTACAAAATAAAAGATGAACACAAATTATTATCTATAGCGCCCCATCTGGGTGTCGCCACTACCGTTGAGATCGACGGACAGCAGCTTGACCGGGATATCGATGAAGTTGCTCTTGAAGTGGCTGAAAAAGCGTTAAACGAATGGGGCAAGCCCGAAGGCGAGCTTTTGTATCTTAAAAGAGCACCGCAGCCGCTGTATGAGCGCTGGAAAAAGCTGGGAGAACTTCCCCGCAATATTGACCGGGAAGTGGTAGAGATCATGCATCGCACTCATATCGGCGTTGACCAGGATTATAAAAACCTTGTCAAGCAGTGTACCCGGGCAGCCCTGGCAGACGGTTGGGGCGGCAGTATGCTGGCCACCGATCTCCAGGACGTACTTTTCGGAACTCCTTATCCCATACAGTCAGAGGCCAATCTTGGTGTTATGAAGGAAGATCATGTCAACATTATCGTTCACGGTCATGAGCCGGTGCTTTCCGAAATGATTGTTGCGGCAGTCCAATCCCAGGAGATGCTCGATTACGCCAAGTCAAAAGGCGCCCAGGGGATTCAACTGGCCGGTGTCTGCTGCACCTCCAATGAAATTCTGCAACGTCACGGTGTGCCACCTGCTGGAACTTTTCTGCAGCAGGAACTGCCCATCATTACCGGTGCCTGCGACGCTATGGTCGTCGATATTCAATGCGTATTTCAAAGCCTTGCTAATGTGGCCAAATGCTTTCATACCAAGCTGATTACTACCCATCCTATTGCCAGAATGGAGCAGGACCATGTCTTGCATATCGAATTTGATGAACATCATGCTGCTGAAGATGCGCAACGAATCGTAAAGATAGCCATTGACAATTTCCAGAATCGGCGTGCGGAGGTCATGATCCCCAAGCACAAGGCTACCCAGATTGCCGGTTTTGGTGTCGAATCGATCGAGTACCACCTGGGAGGAACATTCCGGGGATCTTACTATACCTTGAACGACAACATTATTAACGGCCGCATCAGAGGTGTTGCCGGCGTGGTCGGCTGCAACAACGCCAGAACAAAACATAACGAGGCCCATATTACAATTGTGAAAGAGCTGATCAAAAATGATGTCCTTGTCCTAACCACCGGCTGCAACGGTATCGCTTGTGCTATGGAAGGGTTGTTGACACCTGAGACCGCCCAGGTCTTCTGCGGGTCGGGTCTGGCCGAAGTGTGCGAAACGGTGGGCATCCCGCCGGTACTGCATTTGGGGTCCTGTGTTGACAACAGCCGGATCCTGCTGGCGGCCACCGAGGTTGTCAAGGCCGGCGGGCTCGGCAACGATATCCGCGATTTGCCGGTAGCCGGGAGCGCGCCCGAATGGATGAGTGAAAAGGCCATCAGCATCGGACATTATTTTGTTGCGTCCGGTGTTTACACGGTCTTCGGGGTCCATATGCCCTTGGACGGAGCGCCGGTATTCAGGGATTATATGTATAATGAGCTGGAGAATATCTACGGCGGCAAATGGGACTGTGAACCGGATCCGGTGAAGCATGCCCACAAAATGATCGCCCATATCGATAAAAAACGCAAAGAACTCGGTATCGACAAGGCTCGCGAACGGGTGCTGATGGATATGGAGGACCGCCAGAAACTTGCAGCCATATAAATTTAACCTAAATTGAACAATGTTAGGGGAGCAAAGCACATTCATTAATTCCACAAAAACGGAAGGAGGTGATTTTTATGTTGGATACCGATATCTATCCGAAAATAGATCTGAACAAATATCAAAAAGAAGCGCATCTCAAAGACGGGACCAAAATTTTTATACGCCCGATGGTATTCGAAGACCAGGAAGCGTTGTATGAATTTTTCAAAGCGGTTCCCGAAGAAGAAGCACGTTATCTGCGTGATGATGTTAAAAGCAGACTCCTTGTTGAAGCATGGGCCAAAAACCTTGATTACAGCAACACCTTGCCCATTTTGGCGCTGAAAGACGATATCATTGTCGCCGATGCCACGATCAATCGTCGGCGCTCCGGCTGGAAATGGCACCTGGGTACGGTACGGGTTTTTGTTCACAATGACTACCGGAATGTTGGCCTGGGCCGGCTTATGATTGATGAGGTCGCGCGTATCGCCTACAAACTCGGAATCGAAAAGCTTATCGTCGAGATTCCGGACACCAGGACTGCGACCATCAATACATTTAGCAAGGCTGGATTTCATCGTGCCGCATTGATCCCGAACATGGTCAAGGACCGACAGAACATGCCCGTCGATGTCGCAGTTATGATGCGAGATATTAAACCTGCCCAAGACGATAGTTATGATTATGCTTTCTAAAACCGATCTGGAACAGGAACTGAAGTCGCGGGTAAAAAAACCTTCTGCTCCCCTAACAACATTTTTCTTTATTTGACAGATAATATTTTCCTGGCAGGAGCATGCAATAAACTAAAAAACATAATAAACACGAGGCGGTGAGAATAAGAAGAGCTGATATTCCTATAAGTCAATTGAATACGGAGGGCAGCCATGATCAGAACCGCTACGCAAAAAGATTTAGACAGCGTTTTAGATATAGAAAGACTTTCGTTTGGGATTCCATGGAGTTTGAACTCCTTTAGAAAAGCATTTCAGGAGATTTTTCTGGTTGAAGACAATGTCGCCGGGTACTTAATCGCTGAGTGTCGTCAACGCAATTGTTACATGGCAACAATCAAGAGACTTGCCGTCCATCCCGAACAAAGGGGATCCGGTATCGGCAGAGAACTGCTCGATACCGGGTTGGCAATCTTGATGGATCGAAAAATTGAGTTGGTGATGCTGAATGTTGAAACATCAAGAGAAGCGGCCGTGGGTTTGTATACAAAGTTTGGTTTTAGGGTAACATGTTCTTCGTTCCGCCATGCTTCAATAGCATTTGCGATGGATTCCAAAGCTTCCATCTTTTACACAATGGAACTTCAGATGAACCAAAAAAATACGTTTTCTCCCCATCTGTCCCTCAATGATAATTTAAAACATCAGGTAAATGCCATATTACCTCCATTCGTCATTGAGGGGCAAGATGGGGTTACATGGGATGAAATGCTATGGTGATCAGCATTGCCGGCGGAAAGGATGAATAAAAAATATTCTGAATTATTGCAGAACCATTCTTTGCATTATCTGGAAATGGCGTTTCGCACGGATAAGTGCGCTCTGTTAGAAAGTCCGGACGGATATGGAAAGCGCAAAGGAACATGTGGTGATACGGTCGAAATGTTTATTCTTGTCCGTAATGAACGCATCCAATCGGTTACGTTTATCAGCAATGGATGTCTCAACACACATGCGTGTGCCAATACGGTTGTCTTGCTTACAGAGGGAAAAAGTGTTAATGATGCTTGGTCAATAACTACGGAGCAGGTTAAAAACTACCTGGAAACATTGCCCGAGGAAGATATGCATTGTGCCGAATTGGCGGCAGGTGCATTATACCTTGCCCTGGTCAACTATCGGGAGCACAAATATTTTCCATGGAAAAAATTATACCGGAGGAAATAAAAAGGGTTCGGCAGATGAAATTAGACGACATTTTATCAATAGAAAAATGGACTGAACTTGAAAAGGAAATCAACAATACATTTGGCGTGTGTGCGTCTGTTTTTGATACAGACAGCAAAAAAATAACCAAATTCACAAAATGGCCCAATCGCCTGTGCCCGATTATTCAAGCAGACGGGAAAAGCCAGAGTTTTATCTGCGCCGTTGCCAACCTCAATTTGGGGATGCAGGCCAGGCAAACAAAAAAGCCGGTCATTGCCGAATGTGATGCTGGGCTGTTAAAGCTCGTTGTGCCCGTATTTGTGGATGACGAATTTTTGGGAATGCTCAGCGGCTGTGGGATATTGTTAGATGACTCATCTGTTGAAACCTACTTGATTACAAAGTTTACGGGCATCGATGAGGAAGAGATAGCAAGTCTTTCAAATGATATCAATAAAATGGAAAGAGTTGAGGTAGAGTTGCTTGCCAAATATTTAGAAACGCGTGTAGAGGGAATTGTTGAAGATTTTATAAACAATTGAAGATTCCCTTAAACACCGCAAATATTGTGCCGCAAGATCAGATTTTATACTCTTTTTTTAAATTGATATTGAACCGCTTCATTCTGTTCCAGACGGTGACCCGGGATACACCCAGGATCCGGGCTGCTTCGGATTGGTTTCCTCCGGCCTTTTCCAGAGCCTCGACAAGCTGTTGCTTCTTGATTTCTTTATGGTTCTTGGGCGTCTTCTTGACTTTTAGTAGGGATTTTTTCGCTTGAAAAATTGCCGGCGGCAAATGGTGCGGTTGGATCAGATCCTCCTGGCAGGTGACAAAGCAATATTCAAAGGCACTCTTCAATTCTCTTACATTTCCCGGCCAGGAATGTTCCATCAATATGCCCATGGCGTCACTACTAATGCCTTGAATGTTCTTGCCGCCTTTGAGTTTAATTCTCCTGAAGAAAGACTCTGCCAGGATGGGAATGTCCTCCGCTCTTTCTCTCAATGGGGGTACTGTAATCGGAATCACATTGATTCTGTAGAAAAGATCTTTCCTGAAAGCACCTTGAGCGACCAACTGCATCAGGTCTTTATTGGTGGCTGAAATTATGCGTACATCAATATGGATGGGTCTATTGTCGCCCACCCGTTCGACAACTTTTTCCTCCAGGACTCGCAGCAGTTTTACCTGGGTAGAAAGCGGCAAATCACCGATTTCATCGAGAAAAATATCTCCATTTTTAGCGGCCTCGAAGCGTCCTTCCCGGTTCTGATAGGCCCCGGTATAAGCCCCTTTAACATGCCCGAACAGTTCACTCTCCAGCAGAGATTCGGTCAAAGCCGCACAGTTGACCTTTACAAACGGTTTCCGTTTACGTTTACCAACGTCGTGAATGGCTTTACTGATAAGCTCTTTACCCGTGCCGCTTTCACCGAATATAATTACCGGGGCATCCGATTGGGCAGCATTGTTAATCAGGTCAAATACTTCTTGCATGAGAGCAGAAGCGCCGAGAATTCCATGGAAACTGTCTTCTGCCTGAAGCTGGCGCCGGAAGGCTTCGATCTGGGTATCCTTTACAATAATTTCGGTTATATCCGTCATGGTTTCCACGGCACCCATAACCTGGCCCTCGGTATCATGGAGCAAAGAGGCATTTTTAAGGACATGAATATTGCTGCCGTCTTTTTTCGTCAAAAGGCATTTGCGCATCTCAACAGTTCCGTCCCTAAATAATTTACACCAGTGCTCTCCTTGGTTTTCACGGACGATTTCACAGATATTGCAGTCCAATATCAAACAGGGTTTCCCAATCAATTCTGACCTTGAATATCCGGTTATTTTCTCAAGACCTTTATTCGCTGAAACTATAGTTCCCTTTATATCCACGATCATCACGCCATCCTGAATCGTATCTACTACCGTCTTCCAATATTGGTTTAAATCTTGTTCAAACATTAAAGCATCTCCTGTTAAAATTTAACATGTGTTAAGTTTTGTCATTTAACACTTTAACACTTTAGAGGCAAGAGTAAATTTATTGGAACAGGAAGGCGGGAAGGGAATTAGAGAAAAAAGTCATAAGTTACGCGTAGTTGCCGCCCATTTAACACAATGTCTGTCTGCAGTGTGGATATTAGTATCCGTTGGCACCGGCTTTGCAGTATTAGTGATGAAAATGAAAACAGGTGCTCGTTTGGAATCTAAAAAAAATCATATTCTCGATCTTCGGGGAATTATCGCTCCGGTGACATTCCTTAAAGTGACCCAGCTCTTAAACACGATGAGACCTGGTGAAACACTGGAAATTCTGGGCAAAGATCCGGA
>JABMQM010000222.1 GCA_013203195.1 Desulfobacteraceae bacterium
GGTCTTTGCAAAAAGGCCGGGGGCTTTCTATTTACAAAAATGAATGTATGCTCATTCAGTCAGACAATGCTAAGCACACTTTTTAACGCATAAAATTTATCCCATCCTATGTAACTAATTATTATTAAATTAAAAAGGTTTAGAATCAAAGCAAGGAGGTTTCATTGATTTTTCTTGACACTGAAATACCTTTTTGATAAATGAATGAATGCTCATTCATAAAAATGGAAGGCAAATAGCTAAAGGGAGGCCTGCTATTAACAAAAAAGCAAACGACAAATATCATCGAATTCTTGAAGCAGCGGTGAAGGTATTTTCTGAGCAGGGATTTTTTCAATCGACCGTATCACAGATCGCCAAAGAAGCCGGAGTGGCTGACGGCACTATTTATCTTTATTTTAAAAATAAGGATGACATTCTGGTCCACTTTTTCAGTTTCAGGACCAGACAGGTATTTGCCCGCTTGAGGGAAGAAGTCGAGCAGGCAGACAACACGATAGATAAACTTCGGAACCTTGTGCGCCGGCATCTTGAAGAATTCCAGAGTGACCGCAACATGGCTGTGGTATATTTTACCGAAACACACAAAAGTCATCGCCTGGTGGAACAGCAGATCAAAGAGATGTCCAAGATGTATCTGGATATTGTTGCCGAGATCGTCGAGCAGGGCCAGGAAGAAGGGATCATTCGCAAGGATTTGTACCTGGGACTGGTCAAGCGGTTTATCATAGGAGCCGTAGACGAGGTGATCAACACCTGGTTGCACTCAGAAGGAAAGTACGACCTTGTATCCATGGCAGACCCGCTGGTAGAGCTATTTTTGAAAGGCATAGGCACATAACCCGTAAAAACTTTTTATGATAAAGTTTATAGATGTTTGGTACACCCTAATTTTAGACAAGCAAAAAAATGTTTATCACGAAAGCACGAAATTTCGAAAACACGAAAAATATATTAGAATTTCGTGCTTTTCCTCTTTCGTGTTTTCGTGATTGTTTTTATTTTTTACCATAAAAATTATAAGCTCGAAAATTGAGGGACAAAATAGCGGGGAGAAATAAAATGGCACAATTTATTGCGGATCGCAGGGACATCGAATTTGTTCTGCATGAACAATTACAAGTTGAAAAACTAAGCAAACACGAAAGGTTTGCCGAATTCAACAAAAAGACCGTCGACATGATTGTAAACGAAGCACGCAATCTGGCAGTTAAGGAAATTCTCCCTACCCAGTTGTTAGGGGATCAGGAAGGCTGTAAGTTCGAAAACGGAAAGGTAACGGTTCCGGAATCCTTTCACCGGGCCTACGAGATTATAAAAGAGGGCGAGTGGGTTGCCATGCCGGAGAGCCTTGAGTGGGGCGGACAGGGAATGCCTATGGTGGTTTCACTGGCTGCCAGTGACTATCTGGTGGGTGCTAATTATGCATTTATGATGTATCCGGGCCTGACCCAGGGTGCGGGAAAACTGATTGAAGCCTTTGGGACCGATAAACAAAAAGAACTTTTTTTAAAAAAAATGTTTACGGGTGAATGGACCGGCACAATGCTTCTGACAGAACCCGAAGCAGGTTCGGATGTTGGTGCACTGACGACATCCGCCGTCAAGAATTCGGATGGGACCTATTCAATTTCCGGCAGTAAAATCTTCATTTCAAGCGGCGAGCATGATCTGGCAGAAAACATTATTCACCCGGTTCTGGCTCGCATCGAAGGGGCTCCGGCGGGGACCAAAGGCATTTCGCTGTTTCTCGTACCCAAGATTTGGGTTAATGATGACGGCAGTCTGGGCGAGTTCAACGATGTGGTCTGCACCGGCATTGAAGAGAAAATGGGTATCCACGGCAACGTAACCTGTTCAATTTCTCTGGGCGGAAAAGGAGAATGCAAAGGGACCCTGCTGGGAGAAGAGAACAAAGGAATGCGAGCCATGTTCCTGATGATGAACGAAGCCCGTTTGCTGGTTGGTCTGCAGGGTTTTACCTGTGCATCGACAGCCTATATGTATGCGGTAAATTATGCCCGCCAGCGACTCCAGGGAAAGCATCTTCTTAAGATGAGAGATGAAAATGCGCCGTCGGTTCCTATTATCCAGCATCCGGATGTACGGCGGCAACTGATAACGATGAAGGCCTATGTAGAGGGAATGCGGAGCCTGATTTATTATGTCGGCATGTGTGAAGACAACGTTAAAGTTGAAAAGAGCGCGAAGGAGAAAGAAAAATATCAGGGGATCATAGATGTTCTGATACCGATTGCCAAAGGATATGTAACCGATAAAGCTTTTGAAGTTTGTAACCACGGCCTCCAGATCTATGGCGGGTATGGATATATTAAAGAATATCCTTTGGAACAGCTTGTGCGAGACTGCAGAATCACAATGATCTATGAAGGGACCAACGGTATACAGGCTATGGATCTTCTGGGAAGAAAGCTGGGATTGAATAAAGGCAAACCGGTTATGGATCTTTTGGGAGAAATGCAAGCGTCGATTGCAGCTGCCAGAGAGATAGAGGATCTAAAAGAACTTGCAGACTTGGTACAAGAGGCTGTCAACAAACTGGGCGAAGTCGGCCTGCACATGGGTGCATCTGCCATGTCGCCCGACGTGATGAAGGCCTTTGCGTTTGCGTATCCTTTTATGGAAGTTACCGGTGATATAGTGATGGCTTGGATGCTATTGTGGCGGGCGACTGTTGCAGCGCACAAGCTGGAAAAAGGTGCCCGAAAAAAAGATGCCGCCTTTTACGAGGGGCAGTTAAAGAGTGCAGAGTTTTTTGTTCACTCAATTCTTCCGACTACGATGGGCAAGTGCAACGCCATTTTGACAACCAACGGCGCAGCGGTAGAGATCATGGAGGATTCCTTCGGCGGATAAATGCGCCGTAAAATAAAAAGCGGATAGTTGGGCCTTATCGCAGGCAGATTGAAAGTTAAAGGAGAACAAGAATGGCGGAAAGAAAAATATTTGCCGGTGGAGAATTTCTAATTACGGATGCCGGAGCGGAAGATGTATTTATTTTGGAAGAGATGACCAGAGAACACAAAATGATCTATGCTGCGGCCTTCGATTTCGTAAAAAAGGAGATCCGGCCCAACATGGAGCGGATCAATGAGAAAAACGAAGAATTGACCCGATCGTTGATGAAAAAGGCCGGTGATCTCGGGCTTATCGCTACCGATATTCCTGAAGAGTATGGCGGCGAAGAGATGGATAAAATCAGTACGTGTCTCGTAACTGATGCTATAGGTGGCGGGGCCTCATTTTCGGTTTCCCATTCCGCCCACACCGGAATAGGCACCTTGCCGATTGTTTATTTTGGAACCGAGGCCCAAAAAAAGAAATATCTGCCGAAGCTCGGCACCGGCGAGTGGCTGGCAGCTTATTGCTTAACCGAGTCGAGTGCCGGTTCCGACGCGCTGAATGCGCAGACAACGGCCACACTTTCTGATGACGGCCGTCACTACTTGTTAAACGGTGAAAAGATCTTTATTACCAACGGTGCCTGGGCCGATCTCTTTATAGTCTATGCTAAGGTGGATGGAGAGAAGTTTACGGGGTTTATTGTTGAAAGAAGTTTCCCCGGTGTTTCCAGCGGTCCCGAGGAAAAGAAAATGGGCATAGAAGGGTCTTCTACCACATCTGTCATATTTAAGGATTGCATGGTACCGGTAGAAAATGTTCTTTTTGAAATCGGCAAAGGGCACAAGATCGCATTTAACGTCCTCAATATCGGCCGGTACAAACTTGGTGCCGGCGTCATCGGCGGATGCAAGGTAATCATTGCCGAGGCGACACAGTATGCAACAACCCGTGAGCAATTCGGCAAAAAAATCGCCTCTTTTGGCATGATCAAAAACAAGCTGGCGGATATGTGCATCGGTATCTTTATGACCGAGTCGCTCACCTATCGGCTGGCTGCCATGATAGAGGATAAACTGAGTTCTCTGGATCCGCAAGCCAGGAAAGAAGGGGCCGAAAATGCCAAAGCAATCGAAGAGTACGCCGCTGAATGCTCAATTGCGAAAGTATATGGCAGTGAATGCCTTGATTTTTGCGCCGACGAGGTGGTGCAGATCTTCGGTGGCTACGGTTATATAGCCGAATATCCGGCCGAGGGGATATACCGGGATGCCCGCATTAACAGAATCTTTGAGGGTACCAACGAGATCAACCGGCTGTTGATTACCGGGACCGTTCTGAAACGCGCCGTGCAAGGCCGGCTTGCTCTTTTCGATGCGGTTCAGGCGTTAGAAGAAGAAGCAAAGGCCGGATTGCCGGATGCGCCCGGGTTTGATGATGCCCCCCTGGCAGCGCAGCAGCATTTGGTGAAAATGAGCAAGAAAATTTTGCTCCTGACCCTTGGTAAAGCGGCCGGCAATTTGTTGGCCGACCTGGCGGAAGAGCAGGAAGTGCTGGCTTTTTTGTCAGATATGATCACCGAGATATTTGCGATGGAAAGCGGCCTGCTAAGGGCTCTTAAAATGATTGATAAAAAAGGGGAAAAGCGGGCCGAGTATCACACGGCTGCCGTTCAGATTTATATTAATGATGTCATTCCGAAAATTGTCCACTGGTCCAAGCAGGTTCTGACGTTTGTTGAAAAAGATGATGCGCTTGTCGTTTTGCTTGCGGCTGTAGACAAGCTTGCCGCTTACCGGCCGGTTGACACCGTTAGCTTAAGGCGCCTGATTGCCGAAAAAGTTATAAAATCCAAAAGGTATATCTTTTGAGATACCCCTTTTTGTAGAATTTGCATTTTTCAAAGGACTCACTGTTTTTCCGCTTATTGCCGTTTTTTCAGTTCTTCTGCGCGGAGTTCCTTTTTCAAAATTTTGCCTACATTGCTTTTGGGCAGCTCATCTCTAAATTCGATTTCCGTTGGAAGCTTGTAAGTGGCCAGTTTATCTTTGCAGAATTCGATGAGTTCCTCCGGGGTTGCAGTTTCACCTTCTTTCAATACCACAAATACTTTGGCCTGCTCGCCGCGCGTTGCGTGCGGTACTCCGATGGCAGTGGCTTCCAGAACTTGAGGGTGTTGATAAAATACTTCCTCAATATCGCGCGGATAAACATTATATCCGCCGGATATAATCATATCCTTTTTGCGGTCGACAATATAAAAATACCCCTCTTCATCCATTTTGCCGATATCTCCGGTATGCAGCCAGCCGTCGGTCAGGGTCGCAGCCGTTTCTTCAGGCTTATTGTGGTAGCCTTTCATTATTTGAGGGCCTTTCATAAGAATCTCACCGGTTTCACCAGTCGCAACATCGGTTTCGCCGTCGTCAATATCAACGATACGGCACTCGGTATCGGAGATCGGAACCCCGATACTTCCGACTTTGCGCTTGCCGCCCGCAAACGGGTTAATATGAGTTACCGGTGTTGATTCCGTCAGGCCGAAGCCTTCAACGATGACGGCCCCCGTCTTTTGCTCAAATTCCTTGATAACTTCAAGCGGCAGGGGAGCACTTCCGGAAAAACAGCCTTTAATAGAAGTCATGTCTACTTTGCTGATGTTGGGGTGATTGAGCATGCCGATGTACATCATAGGAACCAGCGGCGCAAAGGTCGGTTTGAATTTTGCAATAATTTCCAGCAGAGCTTCCGGCGTGGGCTTGGGAACAAGAAGCTGGCCCCATCCCATGTAAATGGCAAAGTTCATGGCGGTTGACAACCCGAACACATGGAAATATGGAAGGGCGCCCAGCATTATTTCACTGCCTTTGTTGAATGTTGGAAACCAGGCGGCGACTTGCTGAACCTGCCTGCTGAGGTTGCCGTGGGTGAGCATGACGCCTTTGGAAACACCGGTAGTTCCGCCGGTGTACTGGTACATGGCCACATCGTCAAGAGAAAGCTCCACCAGGGGAGGATTGGGAGGATGAACGGCCAGAACGTCTTTCCATTTGAAAAGGTTGTCAGCAGATTTTACATCTGCGGCCAGTTTTTTCTTTTTGGCGACCAGCGGGAATAATAGGTTTTTAGGGAAGGGCAGGTAATCGCCGATAGAAGTATAAACGATTTGTTTGATCTGTGTTTTAGGCCTTAGATCGATCATGCGATTGCCTAAAAGATCCAAAGTTATGAGGGCTTTTGATGCTGAATCATTGAATTGATGTTCAAGTTCCCGATCAGAATATAAAGGGTTATTCATGACGGCTATGGCGCCTAATTTCAAGATGGCGAAATAGGCCGCAACGCATGGTATCAGGTTTGGCAACAGGATGGCGACGCTGTCACCTTTTTTGATACCGAATTCATGCAGGCAGGCGGCAAAACGGTTGACCATATCATTGAGTTGACGAAAGGTAATCTTGTAGCCCTGAAACAGCACTGCCATTTTTTCAGGGAACTGGTCAGCCGATCGCTCCAGAATGGCCGGCATGGCAATTTCCTCGTAATCTACCTTTTGCGGGACGCCTTTTTCATAACTGGCCAACCATGGTTTGTCTTCGTATTTGATAGCTGTGGTCACATGAGCCTCCTTTTGTCAATGCCGTGCAAGTATTATATAGCACTGTTAAGATGAAATCTAAATTTTGTCAAGAAAGGGTGTGATTTATAAGGCCAAAAAAATCGCTCGATTTAGGTTGAAGTAAAGGTTTTTCTTGACAGAATGGAAATGTGCTTATAAAAATGAATGAGCGTTCATTCATTTATAGTCAATATTTATTATATGATTTGTGAAGGGAGTTGGATACAAGATAAATGGAAACAGTGTTGATCTCTCCGGCAAAGGCTACGATTGTTGGGATTCCTACGGTTATTTTTTCGCTGCTGATACCGCTAGTTGGAGTGGGAGTCTTTGCTTACATTATAGCCATGCGACTAAAGCCGCTTGTTCTGGCTGCGCCTGACCAGCGCTTCGATCATTTCACTCAGCGGTTGTTAAACATGCTCAAATACGCCATCGGTCAGTACCGCCATCTTCGCTATACGGATGCCGGCGTCATTCATATCTTCCTGTTTGCCGGTTTTATGATCCTTTCTTTACGATCAATTACACTTGTTTTGCTTGGAATTTCAGAAGGTTATGTACTACCTGGCATGGGTGGCCCGGTCGGAGTTGCTTACGGCATTCTCAAAGATTTTGCCGGGACTTGGATCCTTGCAGCCTGTGTGGCGGCTATGGTTCGGCGGGGAGTTCTCAAACCCGAACGTTATGCTGTGCCGCCCAAGTACGGCAAGGATCATACTTGGGAAGCCATGTTAGTGTTGCTGCTGATTACAGGGCTTGTCACCTGTGATATGGTGTTTGAAGGCAGCCAGGCTGCGGCACAGATTCAAAAAGGATTAAAGACGGAGTTGCTGGTACCGGGTACCGGAACCTGGTTTGCTACCCATATTTTGAGCGCTTCACCACTTGATAGGCTTCAAAATTTGCACCTGGGGGCTTATTTTTCGCATGAGATGATATTTTTCTTCTTTCTATGTTTTCTTCCGTTTGGAAAGCATTTTCATGTGATTACCTCTTTGCCGAATGTGTTTTTTCTTAAACTTAACAGAGGTACTGTAAAACCGGTTCAATGGGGTGTTGCCGACGATCAGCTTGACGATTTGGAGTCCTTTGGGGTTAAAACATTTGAGGATTTTACCTGGAAGCACATGCTCGATTTTTATTCCTGTGTCGATTGCGGGCGGTGTTCGGATAATTGTCCGGCTAATGCCGCGGGCCGGCCTCTTTCTCCGCGGTTTATTTCGGTTAAGTGCCGCAACTATTCTTTCGCAAAATACCCGCTTTACGGACAGCCGGTTAATGGCCGGCCTTTAATCGGTAATGTGCTCGAAGAAGACGAAATCTGGTCGTGTACCACCTGCGGAGCCTGTGAAGAAGAATGCCCGGTGTTGATAGAGTATATTGACAAGATCGTTGACGTCAGAAGGGGTATGGTTGATGATGGAAGAGTGCCTCAATCCTTGCAAAAACCGCTGGGAGCGCTTGAAAAACGTGGAAATCCCTACGGCAAAACCGCGAAAAAAAGGGCCGACTGGATTAAAGATTTACCCGAAGACTGCAATATAAAAATCCTGGAGAAAGAAGAGACGGCCGACGTTCTTTACTTTGTCGACAGTATTACTTCATATGACGATCGCATTCAGGAAATCGGCAGAGCTACGGCACGAATTCTTTTAACTGCCGCAATTGATTTTGGGATTTTGGGGCCGGCTGAAAAAGACAGCGGGCATGAGGTCAAAAGGTTTGGCGAGGAGATGCTTTTCCAGGAATTAAGAGATCACAACACGGATGAGATCATAAAATCCGGCGTTCAAAGCATTGTAACGGCAGATCCACATGCCTTCAATGCTTTGAAAAATGACTATCAGGGTCTGCCGCCGGTGGAGCACGTCAGTCAGATGATCGCCAGGGCGATAAAGGGCGGAAAAATTCGATTAAAGGAAGTTGAAGATAACGGTGTGACTTACACCTATCATGACCCCTGCTATCTGGGACGGCATAACGGCCTTTATGATATCCCCAGAGATGTTATTGACGCGATACCGAACTTAAAAAGAGTTGAAATGTCCAAATGTAAGGATCGTTCGTTTTGCTGCGGAGGTGGCGGCCTGATGCTTTTTTATGAGCCCGAGGAAGAGATCAGGATGGGGAATTTAAGGGTAAAGATGGCCGAACAGGCCGGTGCCGACGTGATCGTGACGGCCTGTCCCTTTTGCTTGGTCAATATTGAAGATGCCATCAAAACCAGCGGTCTGGAAGGAAAAATGGAGGCTATGGATTTGGTTGAATTGATCGAGCGTCACATGGTACATGATACAGGATACAAGATACAGGATGCATGATATAGGATGCATGATGCTTGATACAGGCTTTTTGATAGAGAATTCGTTTATATTTGTTTATCGAATACCAAATAACTTTTGACGATCAGGAGGAAGAACAACATGGAGATTTTGGTATGTGTCAAAAGAGTTCCGGATACTTCGGAAAATGAGATTGAAATCAACAAAGACGGCAGTGACATTGAACGGGACGATCTAGTATACTCTGTTAACGAATGGGACAATTATGCCGTGGAGGAAGCCATCCAGATTCGTGACAACGTCGGTGGATCAGTTACCGTTGTTTCCGTAGGAGATGAGGATGCAGAAGAAGTCGTCCGCAGAGAGATGGCTATGGGTGCCGACAAAGGTATCCTGCTGTCGGACAATGCGTTTGAAGGCTCTGATGGAAGGGGAATTGCCAATATTTTGAAAGCCGAAGTAGAAAAGGGCAAATACGATCTGGTTTTGACAGGAGCCCAGGCTGATGACGGTGCCGGGCAGGTGGGCGGTATGCTGGCGGCAATGCTGGATTGGCCGTATGCTTCGCTGGTTAACAGTCTGGAAGTCGTGGATGACAAAACAATTAAAGTCGGGCGCGAAATAGCAGGCGGAAATCTGGAGATGAACGAGATTGATCTTCCTTGTGTTCTTTCGATTCAGACCGGTATCAATGAGCCGCGTTATGTGGGTATCCGCGGCATCAGAAAAGTGGCATCGATTGATATCCCGGTTCATGGCGCTGGTGATCTCGGGATCACCCCTGAATCTGTCGGTGAATCCGGGGCCAAGGTAAAACGTATAGATTACTTTACACCCGAACTGGGAGAAGGTGCCGAGATTCTTGAAGGCAGTACTGACGAGATCATTGAGAAACTTATTGAACTTCTGAAAGCCAAAGGAGGGATAAAATAATGACCCAACCGGTTTTTGCATATATACTTTACGAAAATGGGGTGGCCGACGATACGGCCCTTGAATTGCTTACAGCGGCCGCGAAACTGAATCCTGATGCTTCAATCAGTGCCATAGTGGCAGGTTCGGGGGCCGGACTTGACGCGGTTTGTAATGCAATTGCCGCATCTTATGCGGAGGTCTGGAAGATCGACAACGAGGCCCTTGCATACGTCAACGCAGAAGTTCTGCGAGGTATGCTGGTCCGTATCTTGCCGCAAGGCTGCATTGTGCTTGCTGCCCACGATCATTTTGGAATGGATCTGGCTGCGGGCCTTTCCAACAAGCTTGATGCCGCCTATCTTCCGGATGCAGTCGATTTTGAAGGTATAGAGAATGGCAAACTAAAGGCTGTTCGCGAGGAGTACGGAGGACAAGTAAGCACCCATGTGCTGTGCGATATTTCCAAAGGGGCCGTGATTACCGTTCGTCCGGGATCTTTTGCGCCGGATGAAAGCAAAAGTGCCGGCGGTCAAGTGCTCGACAAGACCGCTGACGCCATGGAAGGGGGCCTTCCGGGAGGTGCCCGCCGTTTTCTGGAGGTTGTAGCGGCCGAGGTTGGCGATGTCGATATTACCAAGTCCGAAATTCTTGTTTCGGTGGGGCGCGGGATCGAAGATGAAGATAACCTTGAAATTGTATCTGATCTGGCCGAGGCCATGGGCGCTGATGTCTCCTGCTCCCGTCCCATAGTAGATGCTAAATGGTTGGAAAAAGCGCGCCAGGTCGGGACTTCGGGTCAGACGGTCAAACCTAAAGTATATATGGCATTGGGGATCAGCGGATCATTCCAGCATATTGGCGGTATTAAAGGCTCTCCTTTTATTGTGGCAATAAATAAAAACTCCAGAGCCCCCATTTTTCAGATAGCAGATGTGGGTATTGTGGATGATATTCTTGATTTCGTCCCAGAACTAACCGACAAAATTAATGAAATAAAAGGATAAAAAGCATCCTTTTTCTGTCCCATTTTTTGATAATTGCAATGGGCACCTTTCCGCCTGTTTTTGTAACCATACCTTTTTGAATACAGGGAGAGGGAAGATGACGCAAAACAATACCCCAAAAGCTAAACCCGAAGATGCCGTCACCGATACAGGTCGTTCCCCATTGGGAAATGATTCCAAAACCGAACCTGGCAAACTCGAGTCTGACAATAAGGAAGCAGATTTTTTAGACAGCCTTTCGCTGATTGATGAAATAAAAGAATTTGAACCCGTTTCACCCGGGTCTGATAATGAAGAAGCAGACTTTTTCGATGGCATTCCATTAACGGACGAAATGCAAACGGATGAGGTGCCGGCAGCAGAGCCCTCTCAAGCTGATCCTGATCATGAGGAAACCACCTTTTTAGACAGCGGTTCACTGCCGGATGCATTGCAAGCAGCAGAGCCCTCACAAGCTGATCCTGATCCTGATCATGATGAAACCGCTTTTTTCGACAGTGGCTCTCTGCCGGATGCATTGCAAGCAGCAGAGTCCTCACAAGCTGATCCTGATCCTGATCATGATGAAACCGCTTTTTTCGACAGCGGCTCGCTGATGGATGCATTGCAAGCAGGAGAACCCTCTCCAGCCAGGCCGGGTCGTGACCATATAGAGGATGCGGGTGGTGAACCGCCGCTGGAGGTCGAAGCAGAAACCGTCGCCGCAAAGGAACCCACACCCCCGGCAGAAACTGAGAAATTCGGCAATTATGAAGTTGTCAAGCTGCTGGGAAAGGGCGGATTCGGTTCGGTCTGGCAAGCCACAGCGGCAGACGGCTTACCAGTGGCCGTCAAGGTTTTGAACCCGGACGTTTTGGATAACGACAGGGCCGTGCGAAAATTTTTTCACGAGGCCATTAACCTGTCCAAGATGAATCATCCGCATATCTGCCGGTTTATCGATTTTTTCCCTCAAGAAGGGAACTACGCCATTGTAATGGATTTTGTCCAGGGAACCGATTTGAAGGATCTGCTTAAGGAACAGGGCGGCCCTCTGCCCTTTGAGACAGCACGCCGGATTGCGGCACAGGCTCTGGATGCTTTACATTATGCACACCAAAAACAAGTACTTCACCGGGATATCAAACCGGAAAACATCACTCTGAGTACGGAAGGGGCGGTAAAAATCATGGATTTTGGCATCGCCAGGCTGTCTTCTTCCGAATCACAGCAAACCTCCTTATTTATGATATCGCCTGCATACACGGCACCCGAACGGTTTGACGAAACTAAAACCGATGACGTGGACCACCGTGCGGACATTTACTCCCTGGGCCTTGTGTTCTATGAGATATTTACCGGTAAACACCCGTTTCCAACGACCAATCCGATGGAAATGATTATGGCCCATTTAAACACGGTTCCCGCTCCGCCGGATGAGATTGCAGACCTGCCTCAGGAAATCAGCAATGCGATTCTCAAAGCCCTTGAAAAGAATCCGGAAGACCGATTTGAGGATTTTGCAGCTTTTAAAATGGAAATGCTGGGCGAGGCTCCGATACGGGCGTCCGACTCGATCGGACCCCTGGAGTTGTCAGGTGAGAGCTGCAAAACCGGCGCCGCATTGCTAAAAACGCTTTCCGGTATTGTTAAAAAGCACCAGAAGCAAGCCAGGAAGATCACTGTAGGCCAGGTGGGCGAGCAGGTTAATGTGATCATCGAAACCATGGGCGGAAATGAGTTGTGTATTACCAGGGATATATAACTCGATGCTTGCAAAATTCAGGTAAATAAGACAAACGAGTTGGTTTCATTTGCCGTTGTCGGGTGTGAGTTCGCGCGTCTCCCACCAAGCCTTGCCGTAATTGATAAAAAGCTGCTCGCCGGCAGAGACGTCTTTGATAGTATGAAATACGATCAGGTCCCGCTCTCTGTCGTGCCAATATTCGGTATTGTGTTCATCAGCGTGGTTAAAAATACTTCCCCACCCCAAGGGAAGCGAGTAGTATTCGGACTCGTCTTCCGACTCGTTATGTTCCTGATCTAGAGCATAAACGTAATCATCTATAATACCCGAGCAATCTTCCTCCCTGATGCGCAAGTGATGGCACTCTTCAAGTGTCGTATCGGCCGGAATATATTCGGTTGTGAAAACGCCGTGGCCGAATTTAGAGGGTGCTGCAACCAGAGCGGGGTGTCTGAATAATTGTTGAGATGAGATTTTGGTCATATTTCCTATTAATGATGTCAACAAAGTAAGATAAGTTTGGCATTAACCGTTTAATCAGACTAATATCATAGACAATTTCGTTTGAAAATCGTGAATTTATTTTAAAGGCTCAACTAAAGTGGGATCAATACGAATAAGATTGAATTGTGCACCGCTTTTGGATATGTAATCGGACGGGAATCGCTGACAGTACAACTTCCATTCGTGACTTTTTACGAGATCATCAATTGTGCATAAACAAAATGCTGTTAAATTGTTAACCTTTTAAAATAAAAGTGAATATGACAATAGACATAAGAGATAAGACCCATATCAGTCATAGAGACGTCATGGGGTTAAGCTTTATTAAAAAACAAGACACCTATGTGTTTCGAAAATATTATAAGCAGGGACTGCGCTCCCAGATTATAGAGATACTGGATTCAAGCGATGCCATCAAGCAAAACAAAGGCGAAATTATAAACGGCATAAGATTTTTTCCCAGGGCCAGACCCTTAAATATACTTAGAATATTTAGAGCACAATTTGAATCTATAGAGAATGTTTTTGAAGAGATAAATAAATATAAAACTTTGGAAGATTATCTGCCGCCTGATGCTTATTCCAAGTCTTGTGAATTTGTCGTGGATTATATCAGGGAGGGTAAACGTGATTTTATACTTTGCGGTCTTCAGGAATATATAGAGGGCAAAGTGTTGAACCCATGGGACCTGTTTTATAAGAATCACCTGATAAACCTTGTCCGCAGCATGCAGGATCAAGGCCACAATCCTTTAAA
This sequence comes from Desulfobacteraceae bacterium, assembly GCA_013203195.1. Lineage (GTDB taxonomy): Bacteria > Desulfobacterota > Desulfobacteria > Desulfobacterales > UBA11574 > Desulfatibia_A. The sequence continues at coordinate 13,673 of JABMQM010000222.1, forward strand.
AATGACCACCGAACAGCTTATCCAAAAGGTTAAAAAGCAAGCAGGCAAATTCATAGACAGCCTCAAGCGAATGATCCTGGAAGCAAAATATGTGCCCGATCTCGCAGGTATTGGGAATCTCATCCTTACCGCCTGCGGGAATATCAAACTCGTAGATATCAACAATATTTCCAGGGTTTCATTGGAGCCCGACATCGGTCTGGATGACAAAGGCTATCCGGTATGCGATAAATCCATTGAGGCCGTTTCGATCATGGAACAGAAATTGCTGGACAGAGCCATTGATAAGACGGAAACAATATATAAAATATTTCTTGATCCTGAAAGGATAAAAAGGGTTAAGGTTTTAGAAGAAAAATTTCATCATTCCTCTAAATTTAGAGAATTCTATCCGAAGTAATCCATTGTCACCGGGCTCCGCATGATAAGTTCGATGGCGGTTGCGGCAGTTGCGGCAGCTTCGGGGAAAATCTGTCCA
>JABMQM010000223.1 GCA_013203195.1 Desulfobacteraceae bacterium
CAGTTAACATATCGTTCTTTCATATCGCGCAAATAATGATAAATGATGCGGTAAAATTTTGGACAAAACGCTCCATTGCTAATCAAAAAGTTGGGTTCAAAGGTTCAGAGTTCAAAGGTTCAGGGTTCAGTTTAAACCTGAACCGTGCTAATAATAATTTAACCCTGAACGGGGAACCCGGAAGCCAGTAATCAGTTATCAGTAACCAGTAGTGATCGGTTATCAGAAAATAGTATCCAGAACCCAGCAGCCAGTATCCAGCAAGCAGTGATTAGTGAACGCTGAACCCAGAACCCTGAACGCTGAACCCCGGAACCTAGACCGACCTGATGTCCAACTTAGGTGCAATCCGTCGTATATAAAAGTCTCCGGTCATTTATATAAGGTAAATAACGAGGTCTGTCCTTAGGGTTTATCCTCCTGCAACCAAAGGCAGAAGAAACACCTCGACATCATCCGGAATCAGAGTTTTTTCAAAGTTAGGTTTAGAGACAGGTTTGTCATTGATGCGAACAACCGCATATTGGTAAGAATCGTCCAGATCGTGTAGCAGGTCTGCAATTGTCATTCCTTCTCGCCAGGGGTGCTGTTTTCCATTGACCCTTATCATTATTCAACGCCGTGTGACTTGAGCAATTCCAAAACCTCGGGAAAGTCAATACCGAGTCTTTTTACGGTTTCAATTGTCGGGATGCCGTTTTGAGTCCATCCTCTGCGTTTATATACCGCATCCTTTAGTTGTTCATATTGTTTTTCACGAAACCGTCTCAGCAGTGCTACTTTTTCCGCAGTCGACTTGTCCTCGATTTCGATCTTGTATTGTTCGACCAGCTGTTTGTCGTAGCGCTCTTGGCGTGATTCATACTCAACGGCCATCACCGGACCGACCGCCCGGTAGGGGATATCGTCATGCTCGCGCCGGCCAAAGCCCATTTTGAGGTTGAAGATGCGCTGAAAATTATAGACGGCCTCGCTCATGCTAATAAGACCTTCGGGTGTGGTCTGCCTGCCGGTTACCGCGCTGAAGTACTCTGCATACCATTGTACATGCTTCATGACTTTGGCCGGCTCCGGCATATCCTTATTGTCTTCGGGAATAACATCGTTCCAAGGCAGCTTGCATAGACCGCACAGACCGAACCAGGTTCTGAACATGGGGAACCAGTGCAGCGCTTCGGCCTTTTGCTCAAAGGTCGGCATAAAGTTGTGCACCATATCAAGAAAGATCAGCCAGGCTTCATCATGCTGAGGGCCCTTGAGTGCCAGGCCGTAGCCCCCCTGCTGGGCCAGCGACTCCTTGGTCATGTACAAGGAGAACTCGAGCCCCTTGGCTTCCATACCGATATCCTGCATAATAACGGGATCGGCGCCGCAGTCTTGTGAGAAAATGGACTTCATTCTGCGAACACCCTGGCCTACAATCCGGCCAAAACCCTCTCCTTGTGCCATTTGATGAACGATTTCAAGAGCCGCCGCCCGGTTGCCGAAAGACAGGTTGATTCCTCCGGTGTGATTCTCATTAATCAAGCCCATCTCAAAGCATTCCATGGCAAAGGCCATACTCGTTCCCACTGAAATCGTGTCGAGGCCATAGGTATCGCAGTAAAAATTCATTTCAATAACGAAGTGAGGATCAAAGATGCCCAGGTTCGATCCGCAGCCGGCAATGGTTTCATACTCGGGTCCGTCGACAAAAACTTTGGTCCCTTGATAAGGCCCTGTAAGAGGCACAAAGTCCTTGACGCCATGGGAGCAGGCCACCGTGCACCCCATCCAGCAGCCGTCAAACCCGGCGTCAAAAATGCGACGGTAAATCTCCTGGCCGAGGTTGCCTGTTTCGGGATGCCGGCCGTACTGGAAATTGTTGACCGGAAACAGGTCAAAGTCATCCATTATCGTAACAAGGTGGGTTGTCCCGATTGAGGACATTTCGTTTTGTTTAGGATCCAACTCGGTAATTTCCCGGGAGTGCATGCGTCCAACCTCTTTTAATGCGTCCCCATCGGCTGGATTGTTCGTTTTGATTGTCACCGTGTCCCAGCGTGCCACAATTGCTTTTATCTTTTTATCGGCAAAGACGGTGCCGATTCCCCCTCGTCCGGCTTGTTTGTACCTGGCCCGCTTTCGTTTTAAATCATACCAGGTAAAGTTCAGGCATCCAATCAGAGAATTTTTGGCGCCGGGTCCGGTGGAGACCACTGAAATATTGCGAGGCTTACCCTTGGCGAAGTGATCTGTCAGTATCGCTGAAAGATCATAGGAGTCATCCGGCAGCCCGACAGTCTCTAAAATCTGAACCTGCCCTTCAATCCCATCGACAAAAATTACAATATCTTGAGATGCTTTGCCTTTGATTTCCAGGGCGTCAAACCCGGAAAATTTCAGATAAGGGCCGAAATATCCTCCCACATTGGAGTCGATTACGGATCCTGTTAAGGGAGAAATTGTCGTCACAATGCTTTTTCCGGAACCGGGATATATGGGTGTCCCGCCCATGGGGCCCGAGGCAATACAGATGGCATTTTCAGGATCATTCCATTTGGTTGCGCTGCTTACGGCATTCCAAAGCAACCAGAGATCAAAACCTTTGCCGCCGATAAAGACCGCCTTCATTTTATCAGTAACCGGCTTTATTGAAATATCTGCATCGGAAATATCGCAGCATAACGTTTGCCCGGCATAACCGTTTTCAATCGCCGGTCTGTCATAATCAAATGTTTTAATCGTTTTCATTTCAAATTGTTTCATTATTGCAGCCCCTAACTGTTATTGGAAAAGTTTTTGGTCATTATTTCCCCCAGTTCCTGGGAGCGTTTGGTAGCGGCTTCTACAGCATCCATAAGGGTCGTGCGCAGCCCTCCTTTTTCCAAAGTATGAATGCCGGCAATGGCGGTTCCGCCGGGAGAGGTCACCATATCCTTTAACTTCCCGGGGTGTTCCTTGGTTTCCAACAACAGTTTGGCGGCCCCTAAAACCGTTTGGGTTGCAAGGAAAAGGGCGTCCTGCCTGGCCAGTCCCACCTTGACACCGGCATCAGCCAAAGCATCGACAATTAAAAAGATGTAGGCGGGGCCGCTGCCGCTTAAGCCCGTTACGGCATCCATCAGAGCATTCTCTTTTAAAAATATGGTTTTACCCATGGAATCGAAGATGGCCATCGCCATTTTGACGTCATCTTGGGAGGCATTTTCTCCGGCCGCCACGACCGTGGCGCTTTCTTTAACGAAGGCGGCAATGTTGGGCATGACTCTGATCAGGCGTAATTTTTTCTTAAGACAAGATTCAATAGCGGCCAAAGGAACGCCGGCTGCAATTGAGATAACGAGTTTGCTCATATCCAGCTTAGATGCTGTTTCGATCAGTACCGGGGCGATGATCTGGGGTTTGACTGCATAGATAATAATTTCGGATGCTTTAACCGCATCGAGATTGTTTGTCGTTACAGCGACCCCATATTTTTCTTTTACGGATTCAAGCTGATCTTCTCTAATATCCGTACAGATAATATTTTCGGCCGCGGTTGACTTCGATGAAATCAGCCCGCTGACGAGGGCTTCCCCCATATTCCCGGTTCCGATCATGCTGATAGTTTTGTCTTTTAACATTAATTCGATTCCCCCTTATATTGTTGTCAATAATATTATTCCCTCAAGCTTGGCAATCTCTTTTAACGATCTCGTAAAAAGTCACGAATTCAACCATAGATGGCTGAATCTATTATGCGTTAAAACCATTAAAAAGCCCTTAAAACTCCCTGTAAGAGATGCGGGCTTGCAATATGGCATCTTTTTACCTTCTGAATATTCAGTATGTCAATGATTTTGCCTGAAATATCTTGACTTATCTGCCATAATATAATTAATTTTCACAATGAATTTTTTTTTCTGCAATCACTCCCAAAAGATAAAAGGTCTTTATATATATGTTTATTATAGGTAATTTTTTAAAGGCGGTTGCCATAGTCCTTAACTATGTTCTCACTTTTTACATGTGGATCGTTGTGGCGCGGGCGGTGCTGTCTTGGGTAAATCCTGACCCCTATAATCCTATTGTACGCTTCATCCATACCGTTACTGAACCGATTTTAGATCCTATCCGCACCCGATTCCCCCTCGGTTTCGGCGGTATCGATATTTCTCCGATAATCGTTATCCTTGCCGTCGTTTTTTTACAAAACTTTGTTGTCACTAGCCTGCTTAGGCTGTCAATGTCTCTTATGTAACCAGTGAAAAACAGGTGTTATTATGAAATTCACCCCCCTTGATATTCAGCAGCAACAGTTTAAGATCAGGTTCAGAGGTTTTGATGTACGTGAGGTCGATGCATTCCTTGAACAAATAGCGGATGACTTCGAATTATTAAAGAGCAATAACGTAAGCTTGCAAGATGAAATTAGTCGGCTCAAACTTGAAAATCAGGGCTACCGGCAGCGCGAAGAAACCTTTAAACGTGCCATGCTCAATTCCCAGAAAGTATTGGAGCAGATGCAAGACAATGCTCAGAAATCGGCCGAGTTGATTATAGCAGACGCAGAAGTTAAAGCCGAAAAACTTCTCAACCGAGCGCACAACCGGCTGGCCCAGCTTCATGCAGATATTGCCGAGATGAAACGCCAGCGCATCCAGATCGAAATTCAAGTCCGCTCAATTCTGGAAAACCATACCAAGCTCCTCGACCTCGGCCAAGAAGAAATCGTAACCCGGGACCAAGAAGATGCCAAATTGAAGGTGTTAAAACAAC
>JABMQM010000224.1 GCA_013203195.1 Desulfobacteraceae bacterium
AAGCTAACTGCATCGGATGTAGAACTCATGAAATTTGGGTTTGACTGTATAAAATTATTCCTCACGGGTGCCGGTCCGCTTGCATTGAAAAAATAAAAATTTATGAAGCCTATACTAATAAAAACAATTGACCTTGAAAATCATTTGATCTTGGAGATTTATGACGAGTCCATCAAAACGATTGGGGACAGATGGATGGTTAATATGGTGGCCCGTATAAAGGTTCCGCTCGATGAAGCCTTGATTCAAAAAAGCGAAGATTTTTCGGCAAACAAGGATAAAATCAAAAAGGCGCTTGGTAAAGAGGTCGTTTTCGAACATAAAAGCAATCGCATTTTTGTGGACGATAACGAAAAGGAAAGCATCTTTCAGGAAATGTATGACAGTTTTATTGACAACACCCTGCATTATCTATCCCGCCCAAACTTTCCCGAACGGTTTTTGTTAAAAAAAATCAGGGAAGAGATGAAGAGGCAATTACATAAAAGATGATTAACCGTGCACAGGTTCACAGGTTCAAGGTTCAATGGAACGCGGATAACACAGATTAAAACGGATCTACACAGATACAGATAAAATAATATAAAATCCGTGAAAATCTGCAAAATCCGTGTCATCTGTGTTCTACCTAAACTGAACGGTTCTTCGGTATTTATTTGAAAAGGTCTACGGCTTTGTGCAGGCGCCGGACCACCCGGTCCCGGCCCAGGACAATGAGAATATCAAACAGACCCGGGCCCGCCAGCTGCCCGGTAACTACTGCGCGCGTGCCGTTGGTCAGGATTCCTACCTTAATCCCCAATTCTTCCGCCAAGGCGCGAATTGTTTTCTCGGTTTCTTCGGCGGTAAAGGCTTTGACGGTATCCAGGCGCTCGGCCAGAATCGGAAACCATCTTTTTAGTTTTTCATGCTTGAGGACGTTCTTTTCCAAAGCTTTGGGCTCAATGGGATAGTCTTCGGAAAAATAGGCGCGACCCCGGGTCACAAAATCGGTGGTTAAATGATAGCGGCTGCGAATCAGATCAATGGTATCAAGGTACCAGGCGCGTTTTGCGGTTTCAAACTCCGGGTTCCAGATTCCTGCTTGTTCCAGTTGCTCCCGGACATAAGGTTCGATCTCTTCCAGCGGCAGAGTCCTCAGGTAATGGGCATTGATACTAATTGCTTTGGGATCGGTAAAATATTTGGGATCGTTTTTTCTGATGTCAAAAATTGAATTGGCACGGCTGATCCCTTCCAGTGAGAATGCTTCAATAAGCTCCTTTTTGGAAAAGAAGTCTCTGGAATCGGATGTCGACCATCCCAGCCGGACCAGAAAGTTCACCAGTGCCCAGGGCAAAAATCCGTGCTCTTTGTAAAAGTGCACCGCTACCAATTCTCCGTGGGTCCGCTTGGAGATTTTGGCCTTTTGTGGATCCAGCGTAAGGGACATGTGTGCAAATTCAGGAATCGGTGCTCCCAGGGCCCTGTATATGAGAATCTGTTTGGGTGTGTTGCCCAGTCCGTCCTGACCGCGGATAATGTGAGTGACTTTGTCGCGAATGTCATCAACGGCATTGGAAAGCAGGTAGAGCGGCTGCCCGTTGGTGCGCACGATTATAAAATCCTCTAAGTCTTCGTATTTCTTTTCAACCGTTCCATAGACGATGTCGTTAACTACAATGGAGCCTTCAGTGGCGGGCAGCTTCAATCGAATCGAATATGGGGTGCCGTCCGCTTCCCTGGCGGCAAGCTCCTCGGGGGTTAAGTTGCGGCAGGTGCCGTCGTATTGGAATGTGATTTTTTTCTCAACAGCCGTCCGGCGCTTTTTTTCAATCTCTACTTGGGGACAGAAACATTTGTAGGCGTGACCGCTATCGATGAGCTTGCGGGCGACAGCTATATGTTCATGGATGAAATCTGATTGAAAATAAGGTCCTTGGTCCCAGGTAATCCCCAGCCACTTCAGGCTTGCAATAATGCCCTGGATCGATTCGTCCGATGATCTTTCCGCATCGGTGTCTTCTATTCGCAAAATAAACTTGCCGCCGGTTTTTTGGGCGAAAAGCCAGTTGAAAATGGCGGTGCGGGCACCGCCGATATGCAGGTATCCGGTGGGACTTGGCGGAAAACGTACGATTACTTCCTGTGTCATATTATTACACCTTAATTCCGCGCATTTTGGGTTATCTCGCCCGCTTTGCTTGAGCCCGCAGAGGTCGCAGAGATTTAGTTTTCTTTTTTTCCTTTCCGCTGACCCCGCTTTTAGCGGGACAGGGAGTCGGAAAGGAAAAATCAATCAGCTCTGCGGGCAGGTTTTGACTGCTAGTACCTTGCTGCAGGCATAGCAGTTTTCATTTGCCGGCGCCTCAGCGGCAAATGAAAACTGATAATTAT
>JABMQM010000225.1 GCA_013203195.1 Desulfobacteraceae bacterium
GCCGTCCAGGTCGCCAGTCTGCCCGGCAGTTCTTTTTTGAAAACCCAGGAGGCGATATACAAAAATGCCGCCAGGCCGTATACAAATGTTGTAATTGATAGCAAGAATGAACTGTTCATTATCTATCCTCTCACTTTGCTTTAGGCGTTATCGGTAATTCGATTAACGCAAAGATGACACTTTCCCGGCTTTTTACAGAACCATTAAACATTGAGTTCTGTGACTTCTATGCCAGCTTGGTCAATTTTTCAGAAATCTTCTTTATCCGGTTTGGCACACCAAGTTTATTCTTGTTGGCAGTACCTGCAACCATGACAAGACTCTTTTTCCCTTTCTTTACTATATCGATGCAAAGGCGCTGATGGGACATGAAAAAAGTTATGTAGCACCCCACAATCAGCAAAATAAATCCGGAATAAACGACCCAGACACCGGGGTCCTTGGTCACCTGGAGACCGGTATAATAACGGCGATCATAGTCTTTAACGGAAATAGCCACGTTGCCCTTGCGCCCTTGATCAAAATCAGGAAAACGCACAGGCAGAAGGATTTCAATGGGCCTTCCATTCTCCGGTATGAGAACTCCGGAAAAAGCTTCTCCAATGGACCGGCCTCTGAATTGATAGGCATTGTCATAATCTTTAACAACAAACTTTCCCCCGGCTTCCGGGACATCGATCTGCTGACCCATCAACATCTTTTTTTGATATGCCTGCCCGGTTTTTTTGCTTTTGAAGCTTAGAGTAACTTCTTTGGGAGGAAGGGGACCATAACTCGATTGAAACATATTTATCCCCTTGTAACGCAGCGGATCATTTACAATTATATCCTTTTTTAAAACCGGTTTGCCATGCTCGAGTATGGTTAAACTGGAGCGAAATTCTTTCGGTACTCCTGAATCATAAAAACTGACGTCAAAATCTTCACACAATACCTCAAAATCGAGAGATTTTGCCTGCGCTGGATTCCTTATCCTGATGCTGCTTACCGCTTCGCCTTCCGGTATGTTGACATACCCGTCAAACCCGAAAATAGAACCGATAAGACTCCCAACCAACAGTAAAACAATACTCAGATGCACTCCGTAAACTCCCAGGCGGGTCCAGCGCCATTTTTCGGCGAAAATACAGAAGCCCTTGTCCGTCTGTTCGCTCCTCATGTATCCAAAACCTTTGGATACAAATGGTTCATAGATATCTTTCAATTGTTCAGGTGAACGGTCCTCGACTATATTTTCTTTGTCGGCATGATTTTTGAATCTTGAAAGATTAAAAATAGGATTTTTGGCAAAAACGATCTTCCCTGTGGCCTTCAGCCGATCGATTGAACAGACAACTATATTTACGGTCAGCAAAACGATCAGCAGTTGAAACCACCAGGAATTGTACATGTCGAAAAAGTCAAAAACATCAAAGATTCTATAAAGAAACTCTCCATATTCCTGAAAGTATGCCGCCGGGCTTTCGTTTTGCGGAATGAGCGTTCCAACAATCGAAGTGACTGCTAGCGACAGCAGCAGAATAACTGAGAGCATGATCCTCGTAAAAAATTTCCATATACTATTTAAGTAGTCCAGAAGATACCTCCTCATTTGCGGTTTATATACTCGCAAATCCTTTTATACGTCAATTCTGAATTTTGTATGCAGTCGCCCACAGAAATCCCGCCGCGGTAATTACCGCTTAAAAAAATACCGGGATTGTCGGCTTCAAACTTTTCGAAGTATCTTTCGTGCTCGATATATCCGAGGCTGTACTGTGGAATGGCTTTGGGCCACATTTTTTCCTTAATAAATATAGGGTCACTATTAATATTCATTATTTCTTTGAACTCTTTTATCACACTGTCGACCAGCTTATCATTTTCATTATCAAACAATTCCGGAGATCGCGCGCCACCGACAAATAACGTAAATGCCGCCAGATTATTTTTGGCCCGGTAAGGGAATATTGTTGAACTCCAGATGGAACCCAAAAACCTTTTGTTTTCTTTTTCCGGAATTAAAAACCCGAATCCGTCCAGCGGCCGACCGACAGTCTCTTGCCGGAATCCCAAATACAGCACTTTTACGGGAGGATAATAAATTTTATTAAAATGGTTAATTAATATATTTTCCTTATCATCAAAAACAGCAGCAGCCTGATACGCCGGAACCGTAGATAGTATTATATCCGTAACAATTTCTTTTGATTTATCGGCATGCTTGTACATAACTTTATATTTTGTTGCTGATTTTACCAATTTTTCAACATTGCAGTTGTATTTGATTTTATCGCCTAATTTGCCGGCAATTGCTTCCGGCAAAGCCTGCATCCCTTTTTTGAATGAAAACAGCCTGGCGCTTTGTTTGGATTGTTCCGCCCGTATCTTCCTTTCCCTTGCACCTAAAACCAGCCCTTTGAACAAACCTCCATACAATTCTTCCAGCCGGTATAACTTGGGGAAAGCTGATTTAACGCTAAGATTTTCAGGATTACCTGCAAAAACTCCGGCAACAAAAGGATTTATGGCATAATCAAGAAATTCCTGCCCCAATCGTCTTTTTACAAATTCAGAAATGCTTTGGTAATATCCTTCTTCAGATTTGCCCAAAAATGGTTCAGCCAAAAGACGCAATTTGGCTTTTGGTGTAAACAATTTGGTTTTCAAAAAAGCAGTCGGACTTGTGGGCAGGGCATGCAGCTGATTATTTCTTAAAATATATCTTTTGTTAGCCTTTTCGTCAGCATAGATCATTTCGTCTTCAAGTCCCACCGCCGCAACGATCTTTCCGATTAATGGCGTGGTTTCCAAGCCGCTGTTTGGCCCATAATCTATCAGGAATCCATCTTTGTGCCTGGTGACCATTGAACCGCCCGGTTCATTTTTTGACTCTAAGACCGTTACGTCAAACCCGGCCTTATGTAACCAAAAGGCCGTTGCAAGCCCTGATATACCCGCGCCCAAAATCGCAATTTTAATTGTGCCTTTATCCATTTACTCTATAGGTTTTGACCATTAATATTCTTTACTATAATTCTGATTGAGCGAATGTCGAGGGTTCCCTAATTGTGTTTTGGCACAATTAGGGCTGAAGCGCCTGGACAGCTAACTCCTTCAATGCTGCCACAAATACTTTGGAATCGTTCAGTCCTTGCATGACAATATAATTTTCGATGTTTTTTTTATCGGCAATAATTCTGTATTCAACGTCTAACTCAAACAAGGTTTCAATGTGATCGGACACAAAACTTATCGGAACAATCAGTAATTGTCTTTTTCTTTTAACTGCCAGATCTTTAATCATTTTATCGGTTGAAGGCTCAAGCCATTTAGCAGGACCGACCTTGCTTTGAAAGCACAAATGATATTCATGCGAAAAATTACGCGCTTGCATGACACTCTCAACGGTTGCTTTTATTTGCTTTGGATAAGGATCTCCTTTTTCGGCCAGGCTTTTAGGCGTACCATGAGCGCTGAACACTATTTGAATATCGTCGCGCACATCTTCAGGAAAGCGCAACATCGTCTCATCAATTCTTTCATTTAAAGCCGATATATATTTTGGGTTGTCAAAATAGTCATAAACATACTTTAGCCTGCCGGGGTCTCCCCGATAAACTCTTCTCCATTCATTAAATGAAGAGCCGGTAGTAGTTATTGAGTAATGGGGATAAAGGGGAAGCAGTGCTATCATGTCCAGGTTTTTTTTTGATATCGTTTCAGCAACATCCTTTATTGCCGGCTTCCAATAGCGCATGGCCGTATATACTTCAACGTTGCCAACTATTTTTTGCAGTTCCTCCTGAAGCATCGATCGCTGCAATTCCGTCCATTCATTTATAGGAGATTTCCCTCCGATTTGTTGGTACTTTTTTCTTACTTTTGGTGCACGCAGGCTGGACATCATCTTTGCAAATATTTTTTGCCCAACCGGTATCTTAAAAATATCATGATCGCTAAACAGATTGAATAAAAAGGGCTCTACGGCCTCCAAAGAGTCCGGCCCACCCAGATTAAAAAGAACTACCGCATATTTAGGCATAATAAGGTTTATTATTTCAAAGCTTGTCGACTATGATAACAGTTTACCCTGCTTTAGTTATACGGTTCTGGAGTACCGCGCACTATCCTCTTTCCTTTCAATATAACCGTCAAAATTCATCGCTATGTTTCTGATCAATAGCCGGCCCATCCTGGTAACTTTTAACATCCTGTTTTCAACGGATAGGAGATTATCAGCCATCATCGCATTGAGATTGTTCAGCCCCCAATCAAAGTATGTCTCAAAATCTATGTCAAATTCCTTTTCGATTGAAGCAAAATCCAGTTCAAAATCACACATTAATTTAGTGATAACACGCCGGCGCAAAAGGTCATCATCACTCAAGTAACATCCTTTGGCTATCGGTAGAATGCCCCCGTCAAGGGCAGCATGATACTCTTTCTCTTTCCTGATGTTCTGGGCATAAATGCGCCCAAACTGACTAATGCTGGTAATTCCCATGGCATAAACATCCGCACCGGCATGGGTGCTGTAGCCCTGAAAGTTTCTGTAAAGCTTTTTCTCATTCAGCGCCAGCGTGAGTTCGTCATCGGGCTTGGCAAAATGATCCATACCGATAAACACGTAACCTGCACCTGTAAGTTTTTCAGTTGACATCTTTAGAATGTCAAGTTTTTCTTCGGGAACGGGTAAATCTTGGAGGCGAATTACCTTCTGATGTTTTTTCATCCAGGGAACGTAGGCAAAATTAAACAGTGCAATTCTGTCAGGATCAACATCAATAATGGTATCAACCGTCTTTTCAAAAGTCTTGGCAGATTGGAAAGGCAACCCGTACATTAAATCAAGATTAATGCTGTCAAATCCCAATTCACGCACCCAGTCGATAACCTTTCTGGTCAAATCTTCCGGTTGTATCCGGTTAACCGCTTTTTGAACCTTTTCGTTAAAATCCTGCACCCCCATGCTGATGCGATTAAAACCGCCTTTTCTCAAGGCGATAAGATGGTCTTTGGTTAATTCCCGGGGATCAATTTCACATCCGGCCTCCACATCAGCATGCAGGTCAAAACCGGCATTAATGTAGGAACTTAAATCAACGATTTCATCCGGGTTCAAATGAGTGGGCGTGCCTCCGCCCCAGTGCAGTTGGACTATTTTTCTTTCTGATGCAATGTGTCTCCTCAGCAAGTCTATCTCACACTTTAAGTAATCAATATACCTTTTGATTCTCTCTCTGTTGCTGGTTACTATCATATTACAACCGCAGAAATAACAGAGTGTGTCGCAAAATGGCAGATGAAAATACAACGACAAATCAGGCAGACCCTGCCCCTGATTGGTCTTGATTACCTCATCAAGATAATTTTCATGTGTAAACGA
>JABMQM010000226.1 GCA_013203195.1 Desulfobacteraceae bacterium
ATATAAATTCATCGAAACTTTTGAACTCATCAACGACTTTCAGATAAGCCCTGGCATTGGCTATTGCCGCTTCTATCTTAAGTTTGTTTCTTATGATTCCAGGGTCTTTCAATAAACGATTAATTTTTTTGCTGTCCCATTCGGCAATTTCAATTGGATCAAAACCATCGTATGCAACCCTGTATGTTTCACGTCTTTTGAGGATAGTGATCCAACTCAATCCGGCTTGAGCCCCTTCAAGAATAAGCATTTCAAAAAGCTTTATGTCATCATGAAGAGGCACCCCCCATTCCATGTCATGGTATTTTATATATATTGGGTCGTCTGTTACCCATTTACATCTTTTCATAAATTTCCCATATCTTGGCAAGAAGCGTTAATAACCCGCTCGCCGGTTGTCAGGCAGAATTTATCGTATACTCACGACGGATTGATTGAATCATTTCGTCGAGTTGCTGAAGAAAACGTGAGCGGTCACGCTTTTTCAGCGGTGGAGGGCCGCCCGCTATCTCGCCTGCGTCACGAAGTTCTGACAACAGGTCCCGGGTGGCAACGGAATGACCGATGTTGTCTTCCGTGAACGGCTTCCCGCTCGGACCAATTACACATGCTTCTTCCTTCAGGCAGCGGCTCGCGAGCGGGATGTCAGCTGTGACAACGATGTCATGAGGGTCCACGTGTTCGACGATCCAATCATCGGCCGCGTCGAATCCGTTTTGTACAATTTGGAGTGTGATCCATCGGTCATCCGGAATTCTCATCCTGGAGTTGGCAACTAATGTGACATCAAGGCCATATCGGCCTGCAACGCGGTACACCTCAGGTTTGACCGGGCACGAATCAGCATCGACAAAGATGTGCAGCAAACGAAGATCCTCCCATTATACCGGATCTGATCCGGATTTCTTTGTGAATTTCGTATACAGTTCGTTCGCAAGTGCAAAGAATGCTGTTTTCGCCTTTTTCCCGCTAATGTTGGCAGTAATTACTATTGCGAAATCACGTTTAGTATCGATCCAGATATGAGCCAGGTTCATGCCATTAGAACCACCGTGATAGAGCAGGGGATAAGGTGCCCAGTCAACAGTTAGCTCGCCCCACCCCAAGGCATATTCTCCGCCTGGTGGTGTGCCGGGCTTTGCATCTTTCTTTTTCGACATCGTAATGACTGGGGTGTGGAGTTTTCGCATTGTCTCCGGCTTAACAAGGGTCGGGTTACGCTTTCCCTCGCCGGCATTCCACCCTGCCCAGAGCGCAAAATCGAGGATGGACATATGCGCAATACCGGCAGGGCCAATAATCGAAGGAACGTCACCGTTAGGTCCGGCCAAGACAGCCTTTGCCCTGCCATCAACTACGGAATGCCCGAGAGGTGCATCTATCTTTCCGAGAGAAGACTGTGGTCCAAGTCCGGCGGTCCGTAATTTCAGAGGGATGAAGATCCGTTCTGTTATTGCCTCGTCCCAGGTCTTTTTCACGACGTGCTCAATCATGGCGCCTATGATTGTATATCCCATGTTTGAATAGGCAAATTTCGTGCCCGGTTCGGACTCGAGAGGCCGCTTGCTCCATTGCTTAACGAGCCAGTATCTCAAATCATCGAGGTTTCCATCCTGGGACATGCCTTCTATGTATATTTTGACCATGTCCTCATTGTCTGTTGGAATACCACTCGTATGAGATAGGAGTTGCTCAAGTGTGATGCGTCGAAACCCCGGGTCCATCTTTTCCGCAATCTCCGGAAAAACATCAGCGGGGGTCGTGCCCCATCGAAGTTTTCCCTCTTCTACCAGCATAGCTGCCAATAAGGCAGTCATCGCCTTTGTATCTGAGCCGAGGTGGAACCGGTCGTTTATCGTCACTGGAATTTTCATGCCCGCCTTCCGCGTGCCCACGGCACCGGCTGAAACAACTTTTCCGTCTTTGATTACAGCCGCTGCGAGGGCAGGCAAGTCGTACCGAGTCAGATAAGGCTCGAGCATGGAATCGAGAGAGGTTTGAGTTTTTGCAGTGCCGGAGATGAAGAAAATGGCCAATACGATAAATGTTGCAAACAAACATCGGCGGGTGTTGTTCATGGGATTTAACCTCCTTCCTTGATCCGAACAAAAAACCATAGTTTTTGTTAGGGCATTAAATACCAACATCTTGAATTGCTCTATTCCAAAATATAACCCTTTGCTAATTCTACATATTGATTAATTTGAGATTTTATCCAAGTCTGATCAAATCCCAATTCTTTAGCCATTAGAAAGGCCACTTCCGGGGCCATTTTCATGCTGGCGCGTGCATCTAAGAAGAGTGCCCTGACTCTGCGAGCTAAAAAATCTTCCACTGTGCGTGCCATTTCGTCTCTGACTGCCCATAGAACATCGGCTTTCGTAAATTCATAATCAGGATGTAATCTGTCTCCAAGAGCACTATCTTTAAATATGATATCCATAATATGCGCGCGGTCAGCACCGTAGAAATATCCTGGAGTATCAAAATGAATATTTTTTACATAACCATGGATCGGCATATTTTTGGTGACACAATCTTTTTCAGGTAACCCCCCTACAAGAGACGCTTTATTAACAGTATCCTCAGCCATCTTGCGGTACGTCGTCCACTTGCCCCCGGTTATCGTCACAAGGCCTGATAATGACACGATTAACTTATGATTACGGGAAATTTCTTTCGTATCTTTTTCATTCCCTTCGAGCGCGGCAAGAGGACGAAGGCCGGCAAAAACACTTAAGACATCCTTTCTTTGCGGCTCCTTCTTTAAATATCTCGATGCCGTTGATAAAATAAATTCAATTTCTTCTTCTAATGCGCGGGGTTCTAATGTCGTTTCATCCAATGGAGTGTCTGTGGTACCAACGACTACTTTTCCATGCCAGGGGACAGCAAATAGAACGCGTCCGTCGGCAGTTTTGGGAATCATGATGGCAAATTCACTTTGGAGAAAAGATTTATCAAGGACAATATGTACTCCCTGACTGGGTCGGACTATTTTTTTTGCAGCCGGATCATTCATGTGTAGAATATCATCAACAAACACACCTGTGGCATTTATTACGACACGGGAGTTAATTATATGATTATCACCTGTTTCTTCATCTCTTGCTTTGACGCCGCATATCAGTTTCTGTTCATCTTTAATTAAATCGCTTACTTTCATATAATTCAAAATAATACCACCGTTTTCCACGGCAGTTTGTGCCAGATTAATCGCCAGGCGGGTGTCATCAAATTGACCATCGTAATAAATAACCCCGCCGTTTAACTGTTTTTCACTTAGGTTGGGTATTGCTTTTAAGGTCTTCTCCTTGGATATCTTCTCCGATGGGCCAAGACCCAGTTTCCCAGCCATCATATCATAAACTTTCATCCCGATATTATAAAACGGTCCTTCCCACCAGTCGTAACTCGGGATGATAAAAGCCTGGTTCTTAAACAAATGGGGAGCATTTTGCCGCAATAATCCTCTTTCATGCAATGCCTCCAGAACAAGAGAAATATCTCCCTGAGCAAGATATCGTACGCCACCATGCACCAGTTTGGTGCTCCTGCTCGATGTACCTTTGGCAAAATCGGATTGTTCGAGTAAAACGGTCGAATAGCCCCTGGAGGCAGCATCCACAGCAACACCCAGACCTGTTGCTCCGCCTCCGATAACAATAATAACCCATATCTTATCGGGGTATTTCTTTAATCCCTCTAATAGATGTTGTCTTTGCATAACTTGAATACCTCATGCACTTTCCATAATCCGTAAAACTTCCAGCGGCCCTTTTAACGCAGCTGCTCAACAACCATTTTTTCTGTCGATCCCTGAACCATGATATGATACAAGCCTGCAG
>JABMQM010000021.1 GCA_013203195.1 Desulfobacteraceae bacterium
CCGGCTGCACAACCCGGGACATTTGAGTTTTTTTCAGGCTTTCGAGGATAAAAATAGCCGCATCTTTATTGATGGGTCGGTTGCCGGAGCCGCATTTGGGTGAATGTACACAGGAGGGGCAGCCATCTTCACAGCCGCAGGCATTGATAACATCAAGCGTATGAGCCATAAGTTGTCGGGCACGTTCAAACGCCTGTTTGCTCAAACCGGCTCCGCCGGGAACACCATCATAAATAAATACGGCGGCACAGCCGGTCTGGGGGTGCAGGGTTGTGGCAATGCCTCCAAGATCATTGCGATCCGCCATAACCAGAAGCGGGAATATGCCGATGGCGGCGTGTTCCATAGCATGAATACCTCCCATAAAATGCAACTGTTTTGCTTCGGCGGCCCTTTGAACTTCAAGGGGAATCTTAAACCAAAGCCCCTCGGTTTCAAAAATAAGGGGCGGAAGATCCAGAGGAACGATGCTTAGCTTTATTTTGGCATGGATGCGCCATTTTTCATAGCCGGTCACTTGTTCGGTTACTTTAAGTCGTCCTGAAAAAACCTGGGTACCCCAGACGGATTTTTCTTCAAATACTTCAATGATTTCCGTGTTTTTATGAGACCTCACCCTGGTGTAATAATCTACCCGGGCCCGGGTAACTTTTACAGTGGCTGTGTCCAAATCGAGGGTATCCACTAAAAAAGTGTCCCCTTTATGAAGATACACGGCACCGGGATGGGTCTCCTTAAAAGCCCTGAAACCATCGCTTTCCCCCCTGCTTTCTCCGGTTTGGCTGCAGACTATCTGAAAACGACTTCCAATACCTCTCAGGTTAACATGGCGATGAGGGGCTCGCCGTCTTGCATAGAGCTCTTTGCCGTCCGCGCTTCTTAAAAGATCCGCTTTGGCCTCCAGCTTGGAAACAGATGATTTAACAACATCTTTTGACATCAAAGGTTCATCCATGGAAAGCGGCAGCTCTGCAGCAGCGCATTCCAAGTGCTTTGTCAATATTTCAGGGTTATAAGGATTGACGACCGCCGCTTCCGGCGCCCGTTTGATAAGTTCGGCGGGGTGTCGCATGAAATACTGGTCCAAAGCGTCTTCACCGGCAATTAGAACCAGCGCGGAATCCTGTCCGCTGCGACCAACCCTGCCGCTGCGCTGCCATGTGGCCACAATTGACCCCGGATACCCCACTAAGAAGCAGAGATCCAGATCACCGATATCAATTCCAAGCTCAAGGGCGCTGGTGGATATGACGGCCAGAAGATCGCCCTGGGCAAGTCGCGCTTCGATTTCCCGGCGCTCTTTTGGAAGGAAACCGGCTCGATAGGCGCTGATACGATTTGCAAAGGGACCCGACTGCCTGCCTGCCCAGATGGCGATCAGCTCCGTAAGTTTGCGTGATTGGGTGTATACTATAGTTCGCAGGCTGCGATGAAGAGCTGCTTTTAGTAAAAGAATTGCTGTCTGGGCCGGGCTCTGCAGCGGGTTGACAAAAACAATATGTTTACCACCTTGGGGGGCTCCGCTGTCAGTAATGGTTTCAACGCTAAGTCCTGTAAGTTGTTTGGCAAGCTGGGCAGGATTGGATATGGTGGCGGAACAAAATACAAATGTCGGAGCAGCGCCGTAATAGGAACAGATTCTTTGAAGCCTTCTAAAAACCAGGGCCATATGCGAACCCATGACTCCGCGGTAAGTATGAACCTCATCGATTACCACGATCTTGAGATCGGAAAAAAAAGCTGCCCATTGCCTGTGATACGGCAGGAAAGAAAGATGGATCATTTCCGGATTGGTCAACAGAACGTTGGGCGGAGCTTCCCGGATACGCTTGCGGTGCCATGCGGATGTATCACCGTCATAAATCGCAGCCGTAGGCTTTATCTTGTTACAGAATGCAGTTAGCTCTTCAAAAATTCGCAATTGATCCTGAGCAAGTGCTTTTAAGGGGAAAATATAAAGGGCTTTGGAAGCGGAATCTTTGAATATGTTCTCAAGCACCGGGAGGTTATATATCAAAGTTTTACCGCTGGCTGTCGGCGTTGCGACCACCACATGTTGGCCGGATCTTATCAAATCGACGGCATCTGCCTGGTGCCGGTAAAAATTACCAATCCCGGCCGATTTGATGATGTTAAGTATATTTTCAGGGCAGGCCTTATCAGGTTTTCTAAAAATCGGAGCCTGTTCAGGCAGCAAAGTGTGATGCACTACCTGGCTGCCCAGACGTTTTGAAGACAAAAGAGATTGTATATATTCTGTTACATCAGTTGTTTTATGCATAATCTGCTTGAAAATATAAAGAAATGAGATATATTAAATAATGAATTCGTAAAAAACGAATTCATCAGGTGTTTGGTGTTTAGTATTTAGTGTTTCGTTTAAAATATATCATGTGATATCAAGGTGTTGGGGTTCTAAACACTCTCATAAAAAGTTCGTTTTTCTGATTTTTTGCGAAGTCGTCAATATTGATGAACTCGTAAAAAGTCAAAA
>JABMQM010000022.1 GCA_013203195.1 Desulfobacteraceae bacterium
GCTTGCCACGACATGAAACCATAATCTATCCATTTCTCTGTTTTGAATGAGTTGAAATTATGGATAGATTATCATGTTTTACCCCCTCTGTCAAGTATCAATTCATATGCGACGCACTATAGCTTTTTGGCCTTTTCAACCGCCTGGCGGCGGCTGGTGACGCCGAGCTTCTGGTAGATGTTGTTCAGGTGGGTTTTGACGGTTTCTGTTGAAATGAACAGTTTGTCGGCAATCTCCTTGTTCTGGAGCCGCTGCACCAGCAGGTCCAGGATGTCTAACTCACGGTTGGTCAGGGGCTCGACCAGAGGCTGGGGGCGGGGAGACTTGGGGATGGGGAGATGGGGAGATGGGGAGATGGGGAGACTGGGGAGACTGGGAGGACCTGTTTGCTTATCGCTGAAAGCAGCAAGGAGTTTTCCGATAAAGTCAACAGCAACATTTTTTTTGATCAGACGGTTCAGCAAATCGGCCATGGGCGCGCCCAGTTCAACGAATGGACGGACCAATCCTGTGGGCTCCGCGATGGCGACCGCCTGCTCGAGAAGATCCAGAGACTCGTCCAATCGCCTCTGCCGGTAAACAGCCAAAGTTTGCAGGACCATGATCTCCATCACCTGGCAGGTGTTCCGCCATGCTTTGGAGTTCTGCCGGAGATCCTCGAGCCTTTCTACGGCTTCCTTCAGACCGGCGTCGGATCCCATGGCAATAAGCACCCGGCATTCTGTGATGGCAGGAATCTCCAAAAAGAAAAGCATTATCGGATTACCGGGCGTTTTTCTCAACGACCGTTGCCAGCGGGACGCCGAGTCGAGATCACCCCGCAGCAGTGCGAGGCGGGCCTGGCAGGAATGCACCATCTCAAGATGTATGGGATCCTTCGTCCATTGGGCATGCTCTTGTGCCAGCCTGATCGTCTCGTCGGCTTCATCCGGTTTGCTCAACAACTGACAGCTGATGGCCAGTCCCGCCATAGCGTCAACAGCAGCCCTGTGGTTCGCTATATATCGATTCTCCAAGACCAGACCGAAAAGATTTCTTGCAGCATCCAAATCCAGCATCTGAAAAGAGGCATTCCCCTGCACATAGAGACCCCATGTCTCAGCGAAGGCAAGTTTGTTTGATCCGGAAAGCTCTCTCAGTCGCAAGCCCTCCTGAAACGCCTCTATACATTCGCCGTCCAACAGATGGATAAAGCACAAGCCGAAAACAAGCCGTGACAAAAACATTCCTTCCTGTGAGCTTTTGCTGCGAATTCCTTCATGCAGTCTCCGGATGGCAGTCTCTTTTTCGCCATTAAGATGAAGTGCCACGCAGGTCCAGTACTCGACTTGTGCTCTTAATGCTACGAAAGAGATTTTGAAATCCAGTTCCGTCGCTTTGGTAAAGAACTCAACACTGCGTACACCCTCGTTTTGAAAATAGCAGACAACTCCCTGAAAAAAGTTTATTTCGGACAGCAATGCCGGTTCCGTTGAATCTTCGTTAAGGAGGGATTCGACACGTTCGATTATTGTAATAATCTCCGCCACCTGCGCTAACATGAGATGGATCCAGGCCTGACTTAGCAGAAGGTCTGGTCGCTGCTGCTTAATTTCATGGGGCAAGATGTCCAGATTTTTCCATTACATACCATTGGTCAGCGTCAAGAACAGCACGCCTGTTTCGCTCAACAACCTGAGCGGCAGCAAGCGGGTCCCCGGCGGCAAGTGTATGTTTGATAGCCTCGTCGATGAATTTTTTTTCAGCAAACCACTGGCCGGCACGGGAATGGAGGGCGGCAATCTCTTCAGGACTCCGATGCAGCAGCAACTGGTCTTTCAGAAGCTGCTGAAACAGGTGATGGTATCGATACCAGCGATTTTCCGCGTCCAGGCTAACGATGAACAGGCTTTGATTTTTAAGCGAATTAAGAAAATCCCGGGAATTTATGTCATCCTGCCTTGACTCACCATCCGGCCCGACCAACACGTCACACAACGGGACACAGAAGCGATCCAATATTGCCGTACTCAAAAGAAAATGACGCATTTCCGGAGATTGTCTCTTAAAAACTTCATTAAAAAGATATTCCGTCACATATTGAAGGCCGCCAGGCAGTTCAGGCAGCATGCCGGCGGCATCGCCTTGGTGCTGAATGGAAAGTGCCGCCAGGTGTAATCCGGCTATCCAGCCTTCGGTTTTTTCCGTCCATTTTGCCGCGACGGCATCTTCGATCTGCTCTCCAAGCATCAGCTCCAGGTACGCTTTTGTTTCCGCCGTCGTAAAGCACAGATCCCGCAAGCGGAGTTCAGTCAGCAGTCCCTGGGCCCGGAAGGAAGATATGGGCAAAAAAGGATCCCGCCGTCCGCTCAGCACCAGGTGCATGCGTTGCGGCGGATATCGCAGCAGTTCCGTGAGCAGGTCATACACCTGTTTCTCCTGGATCAGGTGTATGTCATCAAGCGCCAGGATATAGTCCTGGTCAATCAGGTTCATCTCATCGAGCAAACCGGCTGCCAATACCTTCATCGGAGGTATGTTGGCAGCGTTCGCCATGGCCAGAGTTTTTGCCACGGCATCGGGAAACAGGGTCCGAATAGCGGTCAGAAAGTAAATCAAAAACTGGCGCAAGTTGTTATCGCTCTCATCCATTGAATACCAGGCATAGGGACAATCGCAGTTTTCCAGCCAACAGCTCAACAACATACTCTTGCCGTATCCGGCCGGGGCCGACACCAGTGTCAGCTTTTTCCGGCGGCCCTTTTGAAGCTGTTCCAACAGCCGTAGGCGATGAATATGGTTCTCGGGGATCGGAGGAAGGTGGAGCTTGGTGCGTATGATCGGGATCGTTTCGGTGGCTTCGGCTATCGGCGGAGTCGTCACAAACTCCGAAACCACGATTCCTGTAACGGAGGTACTCAGGTAAGTCTCGCCGCGCGTCACGGCTCGCACGCCGTTTACCAGCTCTTCCGGCGCGCATTCCTTCAGGATGTACCCGGCGGCCCCGGCGCGCAGCATGTCTTCGATAAAACGCTTCCCGGAATGCATGGACAGGGCCACGATTTTGGTCTCGGGAAAATCGGAAACAATTTGCCGGGTGGCCTCGATGCCGGTGAAATTCGGCATATTGATGTCCATGACCACCACATCCGGCGAAAGGTCCCGAACCCGGTCGATGCCCTCTTGGCCGTCAGCGGCCTCGCCCACCACATTGAAATCCTGTTCCGCTTCTAAAAGCAGGCGCAGGCCTTTTCGAAACACCGGATGGTCATCGACCAAGAGGATGGTTGTTGGCATGGCAGGTTCCTGGTTCTGGGTTTCCGCCGTTGCCAAGGCTATGGCGGGACACGCAGGGTTCAAAAATTCAAAGTTCAGGGGTCACGGTTCTGGGCTCTGAGTTCTGGGTTCTGGGTTCTGAGTTCAGGGTTGTCGTTCGAATTCGAAGTCGATAACCTTTTGAATCGTCTTAAAATCTCTAATATTATGAGTGATCACAGTGGCCCCGACCTGACGCGCCAGGGCTGCAATAGATATATCGTTGTAATGCTTTGGATGTGTGGGGTCAAGCCTGCCGGATTTTCGTAGCTTTTGACAGGCCTGCCCGATAGCGATCAAAGTGGCAACCGTGGGAACAACGATACGTTTTAACTGTACAAAACGGTTCTGAAATTCAGAGAGGTGCTTGATTTCCCGGTTCCCTCTTGCTCCCATCCACAGTTCATGAAGAACCGGATGGGCTAAAAGAACGACATACTTAAGCGGATTGTGCAGATTTTTCTGTAGCCCCCTATTGAAAATATCGATGTAAATATTTGTATCAATAATAATTTTTTGCTGCAAAATCAGTCCTCGAATACCGCTTCATAATCAAAGGTGCCGGCATTCTGAAACGTAATCTCTGCCAAACGGATATCGGTGTCGAATTGCTTCAGTACCGTGTTGATCGCTTCTTTTTCTGTTTTGGCATTCAACGCTATTTTAATCCTGTTGATTGCATCCTGGTCCAGCTCTATGGTTTTTTTTACTAATGCCATCAGGCCTCCCCCCCTCTTGTATGGTTAAACCATAAAATAAAAGCATTTTATATGGGCATACTATTCTGATGCGCTCAATTTGTCAATATTCATTTCCTCTTTGAGGCGTTCAGAGTTCACCCCTGCTGGAGTACTGGAGTATTGGAGTGGTAACAGCTTGGAGTATTGGAGTACTGGAGTGTTGGAAAAACCAATCTTTTAAACCCACTACTCCAGTACTCCATCACTCCAATTCAGCCCTCCCTCACACCAATCCGCTATCCAAGGGCACGCTGAGAACGGCCGTGCACCCCTTGCCAGGTTGGAACTCGATTTCCAAGGTGCCACCCATATCAGCCATGCGTTCTTTGATGCTGAACAGGCCGAAACCGCCTTCAGGCTTCACGGTTTGAGGTTCCGAGCTATCGTCAAATCCAACGCCGTCATCCTGGACAATGATTCTTAGAACGTCATCGACGTGTTCCATTGAAACACTCACCTGATTGGCCTGCGCATGTTTGACCACGTTGGTGAGCAGTTCGCGTACATTGCGAAACAAAATAGCCCGCACGTTTTCATCCAGGGCTATTTTATGCCTGTCGCCGATGTCATCGAAGAACTTTGTTTTAATTCCGCAGCGCTTTTCTATCTGCTCCTCCAGCCACTCGGATATGGCTGGGCGCAGGCCGAGTTCATGCATCGTCGGAGAGCTCAAATCAAACATGAGATGCCGCACGTCCTGAACGGTCCGGAGTAAGGTTTCCGAGACGTCGTCAAGCTTGGCCGCCAGCCCGTCGTCGGAAACGGATTTGCTTGCCGCGGCAATCTGCATGCGTGCCAAGGCAAGAGACTGGCCGACATGATCGTGCAGGTCAGCAGCGATGCGGTGGCGCTCCGTTTCCTCGGTGACGGTCAACTGAGAGGCCAGGGCCTTGAGTCTCTGCTGATACTCAAGGATCTTCTTCTCGGCCTGCTTGCGCTCGTCAATTTCAGTTTCTAAAGATATGTTTGTAGTCTCCAGTTCAGATGTGCGCTCCTGCACCTGTTTTGCCAGGCTCCTGTTCCAGAAGACAAACAGGAACACAATGCCGGATGCCGCTCCGGCAACCACCAAAATCCATTTTAAAATGTCGGCGGGTTTGATTCCATACTCATACTTCAGATTAAAGTATTTACTGCGAATTGCAGCTTCCTCACTAACTGGCATGGTGTCGAGAACTTTGTTGATAATGCTGTTCAGTTCGGGCCAATCCTTACGAATGCCAAAGGTGTAAACGTCATCGCCCAACGGGCTGGGGGCAGCTACTTTCAAATTGGCGAGCCCCCTATGCATGATCTCGTAGGATGCATTGATCAAATTGCCGATATAGGCATCCGCTTTGCCCGTGGATACAGCCTCTATTGATTTGAGATCCGTATCATAGAGCAGCAGGCCAATATCAGGATATTCCACCTCAATCCGTTTGTGCACGAGGGTTCCGTGCAATACTGCAAGCGTTCTGCCTTTCAAGTCGTCAATGCCGGAAACAAATTCGGCGTCAGTCCGGGTGAAAATCACCCGTGGTGATACAATATAGGGCGCTGAAAAATTCATATAGGGCTTACGTTCAGCTATTGGCGACAGGCTGGTCATCAGATCCGGGCCCTGGGAATTCATCAGCGATTCAAGCGCCTTTTGCCATGGCCGAGTTCCAGGGATGAATTCGAATGTGACGCCTGCGCGTTGGGCAACCAGGTTGAGATAATCTATCGCGATTCCCGTGATCTCGTCTTTTCCGAGAAATATGTAAGGAGGAAAGTTACCAACACGAACACGCACCGTGTGCTTCTGTTCAAGCCAGGCTTTTTCCTCTGGCGTCAATGTGATTTGTTTCTTAATTGCCCGCTCAGCATCACTGGCGAACCATTTTCTCCAGACCCGATTCTTTTCACTCTCTGGAAGTGCATTGTATGACTTGTTAAGAATCGAATTAAGAAGTGGAAATTTCCTGCTGACCGCAAATTCAGATCCTGTAGTTTTTGGCAAGCCAGGAGGGTCGAAAGATCCCTTACGGTTGACACCATTGATGAAGCTGTCCCGCAAGATGAATTCACCAGAGTGTAGTTCCTGCACGGCGGCGTCTGCCTCACCCGAGGCTACGAGCCTGAGCATCCCCTCAGTATCGTCTGCCCTGATGATTCTTGCATTGGGCAAATATTTTTTTATTACAGGTTCAAAACCGTAGCCTGTAAAGGAGGCGATGGTCTTGTTTTCCAGGTAGGCTACATCACTTATGTCCGAACGTGAGGAGCGGGCAAAAATGGACATCTGCATGCCCATAACATTTTCTGAGAAATACATGAATCCGGCACGCTCTTCACTATGAATCATTCCAAGAACTGCCTGAAGCTGTCCGCTTTCAACCTTGGGCAATACCGCAGCTATGGGTTGCATGGAAAAATCTGCAGTGAGCCCTGCCTGGCCGACAAGGATTTGCATCATGTCGACCAGATAGCCTTGAATCCTTCCATTTTCCGCAAACATGTACGGAGGAATTGGAGAGACTCCAACGTTAATTCGTGGATTTAGCTCCTGCCACTCACGCTCCTCTTTAGTCAGTTCAAGCGTGTCTTGTTTTATCGGGAGGTAGCTCCATTTTGAGATGATGGCATGAATCTCTTCCTCTGAAAAAAGAGCAATGCCTTTGTTTAAAATGGAAACCAGTTGCGGCCAATCGGGCCTTATGGCAATGCCAAACATTTCCGGAGAATCTAAAAACACATAGGCCGGCACGATCCCCAAAAGCTGGTATTTCGTAATAAAATAGGACACGAAAGACGCCCCCAGATAAAAGTCGGCATCTCCCTTTTCAACGCTTCGTAATCCTTCTAAAGAACCTTTGACTTTGACAATGGTTGCCTGTTGGCCATATTGCTTGATCAGCTTTTCCGTAAAATAGACTCCGTCAGTGATCGCGACCCGTTTGCCGCTAAAATCATCAGGACTTTTAAAAGAAACCCCCCTGCGCGCAAATACGGCCGGATAACCGGGCCAATAGGACCGGGTCTTCAGCAAGCCCAGTTTGTCGGCATACTCGGTATGAAGATTCAGGATACCGTCGACTTCTTTTGCTTGCGCATTTTCAAGTAATTGCGGAACCGCATAAATACGCAGGCCGAAATCGGTTCCGAGTTTCTTGTTCAAAGCATCCAGAAAATCGACCACCATGCCCGAATAGGTCCCATCAGAATTGGCGATGACTTCCGGCTCAAACTCGTCGGTATATCCAAGCTCGATATCCGGATGCTCCTTGAGCCAGGTCTCTTCCGCAGCCGTCAACCGCAACCCCGGCTTTGAGCTATTGTTATGATTTGCAGTCTGTGAAGGCATTTCAAGAGCAGGCGTAGAAGCATGGCTTTGCCGGCGGTCACAGGGCACAAAAAGCACCATCAGAACCGTTAGAATCAAGCATCCAATAATTAGTATTGGCCTTACTGTTTTGTTATCCATGTTATTTTGACTTTATTTCCATTGCTTACCATCGTTTGGTCCGAAGAATCCTCCGAATGATTTTCATCTAAATATCAGAGACATGCCAGGCAGTCAAACACTGACTTACAATCCATTTTCTTGCTGAATGCTGGCCGCCAAGCGGGCCAAGGGTTCGAAGTAGACAACGGAGGCTTATCCCTTACCCTGGAGGGGGCCTAACCCTTGACGCGTTTTTGCATTGAAACAATGGTCCCGCTATCGGGGGATTCAGAGCTTTCTCGACTTGAGCTCTGTTACAGTATAATAGTTGGTATTATATTTCCGGTTTGTAAATAATTTGGATTTGTGGCGGAGTTTGCCGGTCTTTAAGTTCCAGAATTACATATCGCAAATTGGAGCCCCGGCCTTCATTCTGGCCGGGATTGATGCACACGGTATTTTCAATGGTGGTGTAAACGGCGCCGGACCGGTACGGGGCACCGTGGATATGACCGTGCAGCGCTGCAACGAGTAAACCCTTGCGGGACCAGTCCTCAATAAATCTTTTAATGCTGATGCTGCCCACGTGCAGGCCGCTGTCCAACACATCCAGCGGCGTTTGATACGGTGGAGAGTGGGCCACAAAGATAAACGGCCGGTCAATCGATTCTGATAAGCGCGCCAGGTCGTTTTCAATGGTATCGTCTGCGGCAAGGTCTATAAAGGTTTCAACCAACTGATCGTTGACGGAAATAAATCCGTCTAAAGCGACGATGTTGCCCGGGGCATAGGGCATTTCTAAAGAATCCGGTTTTTCCCAGTCTTTGCGGTAAAAAGGGGTCGGTGGAACCATCATGTAGCCGATAATATCGACATGCTCCGTAAACCTGTGCTTCTGCAGGTGCAGCAGATTGACAAGCTCAAAATTATGGTTTTTTAGAATTTTGCGGTTACAGATAAAATCGTCGTTGGCAAGATCAAGATAAATGGCGGCCTGGTGGTGCTGCTTGAATTCCTTGATGGCGGGAATCAAAACATTATTTAAATACAGTGCCTGGGCCGGCAGCACACCCAACGTGTCGGCCTCGGGCAAATGGTGCGGAACGATATCTCCACCGACAATAACGGCTTGTACCGCTTCTCTTGCCGCTATGTTCAGCATGGAATTAAGATGCTCGGGATTGGCGTGGATATCAGACGTATATAGTATTCGCATGAA
>JABMQM010000227.1 GCA_013203195.1 Desulfobacteraceae bacterium
GACATCCGGATTGCGTCCACGATTCACCATGGAAAAACCGATATCCACTGCCAATTTGGTAAAAACCATTTGTAAGATCCTGGATGTCGAGCCGGAAGCCGTGGAGAAGGTGGACGCAAAACTTGGCGATGAACGTAACAAGATCTTAAATCTAATTAGTGAGACCGATTCAGACACATTAAAAAAAATAAGTGAAATGCTGAAAAACAAATAGATGGTTTATCAGCCTGAGCCAGTTTCAAAATGCTCAATTTTGTCCAAGGTCAATCTATTATCATAATATCTGCCACCACTTCCCAGAGGTATTTGACCCGTAGATCCGGCATCCCGTATGTTTCCGCCACGGCTTTGATCTGAGCGTGGCAGCTGTGGCACGGGACCACCAACATCTCTGCACCGGTTCTCTTGATCTGTTCCATCTTCCTGCGGGCATAATGGATTCTCTCGTCCCGGTAGGGGGTCAACAATGTTCCTCCCCCACCCCCGCAGCAGTATTGGTGGCCTTCTTTAGGAAAGAGATCGACCCAGTCGGAAATACACTGGTCCAGGATCCACCGGGGTTCCTCGTAATATCCATGTCCGAACAGCTCTTGGGACTTGCGGCCGTAATTGCAGGGATCGTGGTAGGCGGCACGATAGGTTATCTTTGTTTTATCAAGCCGGATACGTCCGGAGCGGATGTAGTCCGTCAGAAGATCGAACACGGTTAAAGCTTTGAAACGGGTAAAGAAGTCCGGGTACCATTTTTGCAGCCCGTACCGGGTTGCCAGGTAAGCATGCCCTCATTCCGGACACATTAGACTGGAAATATTGAGCTGTTCCATATGTTCCACGATCCGGCCGATAAAGGTTTTCATTGCCGTGTCATCACCGGTGAAATATCCCCAGTTGGTTCCCTCCCAGTTTTCGGAAACTAAAGTCCAGTCTTCCTTTGCCACATGAAAGATTTTCCACCAATGCTTCAAATCCTCAGTGTGGGTGTTGACCAGTTTGTTGTGGATCGTTGTCAGGATATTTGCTCCTTCTTTATCCACCGGAGCTTTAAAGCCTTCAAAGCCGGGCTCTGCGGCGATTTCTTCGGCAACATCCTCAAGGATGAAGAGATAATCTTCTTTTGGAAGCGCAAGATTATTGCCGGTTTTGAGGGCTGCATCAATCCCCTTGTGGAGTATTCCCGGGACCTGGTCTCGATCTCTAAGGGACCTGATCCCTCTGACAATGTTCGCAATGTCTATTTTCATGGGGCAGACATATGCACACTTTCCGCACATGGTGCATATCCATGGCCATCGGGTTTCCACAAGCTGTTCTTGGAAACCGAGTCTTACCATGCGGACAAGCTTGCGAGGATCAAATCCTTCCACTCCCGATACAGGGCAGGAGCTGGAACAAATACCGCATGTCGTACAGATATTCTGGGAAAACGACCAGGATTTGAACCGATCATGATTCAAATGCTCGAGATTGATGCTATCTGGTGATGTCATGTTTTTTCCCCTATCTAGTGTCCATCCGGAAATCAGGATTTTTGTTCAATTTGCATTATTGATCCGAGTGCTGACATCCTTTTTTCAAACTTTGTTACTACTGTTTCAAATTCTTTTCCCATATTCGATGCCAGAGTATGAACAGCGAGCCTTTCTTGCTCAAATCCCATGTCCTTTAAAGTATTTTTAAGCAGACCCACTCTTCTTTGGGCATAAACATTCCCATATTGGGAATGGCAGTTGCCTTCATGACAGGCAAGGATTAAAATGCCGTCCGCACCCTTTTGAAATGCGGCCAGGATGTGTTCGACAGATACGCTGCCTGCACATGGCATTTCAAAAGACGTAAAACCTTCAGGTAGTTTGCTCCCCATGCTGTGTGCAAGCTCCATGGCCTGGTTTGCGGAACGGCTGCAGCAAAATGCAACAATGTAAGGTGCCTTTTTTCCCTCCTTATTTCTATGCATATGTTTGCTGCTTATTTCGGGAAGGTATGCTTTGTCAAAGCCCTTGATACTGATGGCATGCCTTGGGCATTCTGCCAGGCAGATGCCGCAACCTTCACATGCTTGCCGAATAACTTGCGGGTTAATATCGATGACAATTGCACGATATGGACAGATTCGGTAGCAGGTAAGGCAACGTACACATGTACCTGTATTTATCTCAGCGGTATCTTTGGTTTCGATGTTGTCTATATTAAGCAGTTGAAGGTTGGCAATTGCAGCGCATGACGCATCGATGTTCTGATCAACCCGGGATTGAATTGCTCGGGAAGGGCCTGCTACAAATATTCCCTTTCTATTTGTAAAGACATTAAATCGGTGAACATTTTCAGTTTGCAGAAATCCTTCCCGGTCCTTATCCAGACGTAAGATCTCCGCCAGGCCACCGAGGTAATCAGAGGCAAAGATGGTTTCATCAACAATTGTAATAGCCGGTGTCAGCGTAAATTGATGTCCGGTTATTTCGTCCTGGTACGCCATACATGTTTTTCCATCTTCTTTTTGTCGTATATCCGGCCTTGAATCCGTAAATTTTAAATAAATTGCACCGCTTTCTTTGCTTTTCTGATACAGCGCTTCAAGACCGTTGCCGGCAACCTTGAGATTCCCTGTCAGTATATAGGTCTGCACATTGAATTCGGACTGCATTATTAGTGATAACTGCATTATTTTTTCTACAATAACCGGATGACTCTCTTGGTATAAACCTGACAGGAAAACGACTTTTCCCCCTTTAGCAAAGATTTTTTTCGTATCCGTACTATTATTAAGACGGTCTGCAACCTCGGAAAGAGAAAGGACGCCGGATGAGGGTTTGAGGTCATATGATGAAAAATTCGACTTGCTCACATGGTCTTCGGCGATGATCATGCTTGTCGTTGTTCGGATCACTTTCTCACCATTTCTATTCAGGATAATTTCAAAATTCCCCACAGTTCCGGTGCAGGAAACTAATTCAGTTTTTAAAAGAACTTCGATCGATGTTCTTCCCATATTTTCAGAATCAAAAGGCATGGGAAGATTACATCCCCCATTGCGAACAGCGAGGATAACGTCAATTCCATTGTTGCAAAGATCTTTTGCAGCCGTCAGTGCACAGTAACTATTGCCGATTATTAATGTTCGATTTGTCAAGGATACTGCCTTTTGGATTTGCGATATCATATTTGTGCGTCGGGTTGTGTTTCTTGAATATCTTTTTCTGAAAGGTACTTAATTGTCTTCCAGGACACATCGGTTGCATTGGCGATTGTCTCAGGGATACTCATCGGTCCCTGAACCGTACCTGCCGTGAAGATACCATCACAAATTCCTGATGTGCCATTTTCGACAGGTGCTAAAAATCCGGTTTCAAGGATTTCAAGGTTGAAAAGTCCGGCCAGGTCCGGGTTATCCTGTCCGGGAATCAGGCCGATTGAAAGAACCACAAGATCAAAGGTTTCATCCACGGATTGACTTTTAGCACCGTCAAAATAGGTTAGCTGCAATCGGTCATCTTTTGTAGGATAAATATCTCCCGGGATGGCTCTAATCTGCCGTATGTTTTTTTGTATCTCGTCATAAAAAGCCTGGAAATTCTTACCGAAAGTCTGCACATCAATGTAAAAAAAGGTGATCTTCGTATCCGGCTGGCGCATCTTTATCAGGTTGGCCATGCGAAGAGCCGATGCACAGCAAACTTTAGAGCACCACAAGTGATTCAAACCAACATCTCTACTTCCCACACATTGAATAAAAGCGATATTTTTTGGTGCTTTACCATCCGAAGGTCTTGCGGCAGTACTATTTTTCCTCAATGTTCGTTCAAGTTCCAGATTCGTAATCACATTGTCGAACAAGCCGTACCCATAGGGTTTGCTGACAGGATTGTAAGGTTGAAAGCCGGTGGCAGCTATAATTGCATCCACCTCGCTGGTGTGGCAGGATTCTAATGAATCAAGGTTGATAGCGCCCTCCGGGCACAACTCCTGGCATTTGGCACATGATTTGTCTTTAAAATACAGGCAGCTGTCTTCACAGATAGTATGCAGGGGCATATTGTTTTTTGAAAAACCTCGAATCACAGACCCTTCAAAGGGGCACGTATCCAGGCAGACGCCGCATCCCGTGCACATTTTGGAATCAATGTATTCGGGTTTTATTATAATATCTATGGAAAATTTTTCGGATTTGGTGATTTTTTGGATTCTGCTGCGGCTGTAAATATGAATATTCGGATTTTCAACAGCTTGTTTGAGCTTTTCTTCCACCATGCAAGCACCACAGCTCACACATCTATCCGTGGCTTTGCACGCAAACTGGATGGCATGTCCGCCTAAAAAGCCGGATTTTTCCAGAATCTCAACATCGATATAACCCGTCTTGGAAAGTTCAAGGGCAGATGAAAGACCTGCAATCCCGCCGCCCATAACAAGAACTTTTTTTTTAGATCCAGACAATGGTATTTCCTTCTGTATTCAATACATTGGCATCAAGGCCGGATATCAAGCAGCAACCATACTGCGGCAACCGACGACTTGGATTCAGATACCGGATACCGGTGGTATTGTCAAGAAGGCGTTTTTCTCCAAACCGGTTGAAATGTTGGGATTTTGGGCATAGGAAGCCTGACTGCTCGAATGTGGTTTTTCCGCCTTAATTTGACAAGTTTTGCGGGTGCCGCACTTGGCGGGCAGCTGAAAAATAAATGTTGATTTTTCCAAACTTGTATAATATTGATATTGTTCACATTTGACTGACACTCTGTGACATAACACTTTGTGCCATCATAACGTTTAAGGTCACAAACTGCTGCAAGATGTTTAAGCAGGTTGTGGGCAAAAACAGATTTACCTTAACGTCGCTTTAAAATTAGTGTATAGGTGTATGGTTAATCTATCTATGGAGAAACATATGAAGCAACTGCGTCTCATTTTTATTCTGGTTATTGCTGGAATCATGGCGGCATCTATAGTATGGTCCCAGGAGGAAAAGGGCCTGGAAGGGGTCATGGACTTGAAAAGCAGAGAGTTCGGTCAACACCAACGACCCCAGGTGAAATTTGACCACTATTTGCACGAAACCATCATGCGCTGTCGGGTCTGCCACCATGATTTTTATGTGTTTTCCAATCGGAACGAAGGTAAAGGCAGCAAGTGCGCCACTTGTCACAAGCGGGAGATAAACAAAGATATCCCGATACCCTTGTTAACCGCTTTTCATAACAGATGCAAAGGCTGCCACGAAAATTATATCAAATGGGGTCGTACTTCCGGCCCTGTTATGTGTGGTACATGCCACAAAAAGACATAGCTGCATTTGAATAGACATACGGTTTTTGATGGCGTTGTTCAATTTTAGATTGAATATTAAAGGAGAAGAAAATGTATCAGTTTGTAACCGGTCCTCTGGCATGGCTTGCCTTTCTTATTTTCTTTTTCGGTTTGGTCCTTCGTATCGTACTCTACGTTAGAGGCCTTGACTGGAAGCTCGACAGGGTAACATACTCGGTCAATGTCTCTTATGGAATCAAAGGAGCCATAAGATCCATTATCTTTTGGATATTTCCGTTTGGAACAAGAAGCTGGCGCAACAATCCGGGATTTACCGTAATGGTTTTTATCTTTCATATCGGACTGTTGATAACTCCCGTTTTTTTACTGGCCCATAATGTCATTCTTGAAGAAAAATGGGGGATAAGCTTTTGGACACTGCCTGAAACAGTTTCTGATATTTTGACAATTGCAGTCATAGTATCTGCGGTCTTTTTGATTCTCAGGCGCATTGCACTTCCTGAAGTCAGAATCATTACAGACGCTTACGATTACCTGCTTTTGGCAATTTCAACGGCCCCCTTTATCACCGGTTTTCTGGCTTATCACCAGTTCTCGGGCTACGAGTTCTGGTTAATCATTCATATTCTTAGCGCAGAGGTCATGCTGGTCGCTATACCTTTCACCAAATTGTCTCATATGGTGCTTTTCTTTTTATCCAGAGGACAGCTTGGCATGGATTACGGCATCAAGCGCGGCGGCATGAAAGGATATAATCTGTCCTGGTAACTTTTAACTTTTAACTTTCTCAAGGGATAAAAATTATGGC
>JABMQM010000228.1 GCA_013203195.1 Desulfobacteraceae bacterium
AGTTTTAATATATCCTGTTGGTTCCGGCTTGTCCGGGTTGGGAATTAAGATGGTAACGAACAAATCAATGCAACTGTTTAACGGCAGCCCAAGACTTTATAAAAGATACCCGATGATAGGGCGCTTTTTAGAAAACTGGTCGGTTTTCAACGAGAGTTTGATCGGGAGAATTGGTTTGGCGTTGCTGGCCGTTTTTGCGTTGATGGCCCTCTGCAGCTTCTTTACACCGCTGATCGATCCCATGTACCATCCCATGACCGGCGTAGACCCTCAAATTTCCAATTCCACAGGACCGAGCTGGCGCCACTGGCTGGGAACGGACTTTATCGGGCGCGATATTCTGTGCCAGCTTTTAGCCGGTGCCCGCATTGCGTTCATGGTCGGAATTTCAGCAGCCTTTATGAGCATCGTTTTAGGCACAATCATCGGCATGATCGCCGGTTATGCAGGTCATACTGTAGATACCTTACTCATGCGTCTGGCAGATATGATTATGGTAATGCCGACACTGTTGGTGGTACTGATTTTATCTTCCCTGTTCGGGCAGTTGAATATCTGGACGATCGTTTTGCTTATTGCTTTGTTTCGCTGGCCGGGAGTTTCGCGTGTCATCAGGGCCCAAACCCTTACCTTAAAGCAGCGGCCGTTTATTGAGGCCGCCAAGGTGGCCGGGGTGTCTCATCTTCGAATTATTTTCCGCCACATCATGCCCAATGTGCTGCCGTTGTCTTTGTTGTACATGACGTTTCGCGTTACTTCGGCCATTATCATTGAGGCCGCGCTGGCGTTTTTAGGATTCGGAGATCCGGGTACCGTCAGCTGGGGAATGATGCTTCAATGGGTATGGAAAACCGGACACATGTTTCAGGCCCCCTATTGGCTGCTGCCTCCCGGCATTTGTATTTCCCTGCTGACGCTTTCCTTTTATATGCTGGGCCGCGCCATGGAGGAAGTTATAGACCCGAGGCTGAGGGAGGAAGGAGAAATCGAATAGGATGACACTGCTGGCGGTTGATAACTTATGCGTCGGGTATCAGACCCGCAAAGGCTTTATAGAAGCGGTAGAGGGGGTTTCCTTTGTTTTGAAGCGGGGCAGGTCTTTAGGTTTTGTGGGTGAATCGGGATGTGGGAAAACAACGGTCGGTATGGCCTTGATGAGGCTTTTGCCTGATAATGCATCCATCCGACAAGGGAGCATCATCTTCGAGGGTCAAGAGCTGCTGGCAATGCCGGCAGCACAACTGCGTAAAATCCGGTGGAAAAAGATAGCGATGATTTTTCAGGCGGCGATGAATGCCTTAAATCCGATACACCGTGTCAACGATCAAATTGCTGAAGCCATTTTAGCCCATGATCCTTTGGCAACCAAGGCATCCGCCATGAAGCAGGTTGAAGACCTATTTTCTCTGGTGGACATACCTGTAGACCGCATGAGAGACTATCCCCATCAATACAGCGGTGGTATGAAACAGCGCGCCGTTATTGCCATGGCACTGGCCTGCCATCCCGCGCTGATTATTGCCGATGAACCGACGACCGCCTTGGACGTGATCGTGCAGGATCAGATTTTGAGTGCCGTTAAGAAATTTCAAAAGCAAATGAATATCAGCCTTATTTTCATATCCCACGATATCGCTGTTGTGGCGGATGTTTGTGATGACATAGGTGTTATGTATGCCGGCCAGCTGGTGGAGTATGGCCGCAGGGAAGAGGTTTTTGAAGCGCCTGTGCATCCGTATACCAAAGCGCTGCTGGCATCATACCTCACACTGGACGGTGACGTTGTGCAACCGATGCCGTTTACAGGCGTAACCCTAAACCTCATTGACCCGCCGCCAGGATGCCGCTTTTGCGACCGCTGTCCGCTGTCCGATGCTGCTTGTAGTTTAGATGCTCCGGAATATGCTGAGATTACACCGACCCACAAGGCGCTATGCTTTCGCTGCAAATAAAGAAGGATTAAATAAATGCAGGACATCAAAAGCGAGATCCTCCGAATAGAGCATCTGTATAAAGTGTTTAAATCGGGAAGGTCTTTTTTAGGGAGCACTCAAAAAGAGGTGGTTGCGCTTAACCGTATATCTTTGAGCATCAATAGAGGTGAAATTTTCGGGCTGGTCGGCGAAAGCGGCAGCGGCAAAACCACTACCGGCCGTCTCATCGTAAAACTGGAAGAACCGGACGATGGGAAAATGCTATTCGACGGCAGAGACATTACCAGCATCAAAGGCAAGGCCCTCAAAGGATTTCGCCGCAAAGTGCAGATGATTTTCCAGGACCCCTACCAGTCTTTAAACCCTTATTTTTCTCTGTATGATACTATTTCAGAGCCGCTGCTCGTTCACAACATCGGAGATATCAAGGCTCGCGAGGATGTGGTCCGGCAGGTTATGACATCGGTAGGCCTTGCGCCTGCGGATGACTTCTTTTATCGATATCCGCATCAGCTGAGCGGTGGACAGCGCCAGCGGGTGGCCATTGCGCGGACCATGGTGTTGAAACCTGAATTCATTATTGCTGATGAGCCTACGTCGATGCTCGATGCCACTATATCGATACAAATTTTTAACATCTTATCTGAAATACGAAAAAAACATAACGCAACTTTCCTTTTTATCACCCACAGCTTGGCAGCTGCCCGCTACCTGTGCGATCGCATTGCTGTGATCTACAGAGGCGAGTTGGTGGAGACAGGATCGGCTGAGGATATTATTCAGAGTCCGCAACATCCGTATACCCAGGCCCTTGTTGAAGCTCATCCCAGATTTCGATGTCCGTCACCCTGAATGGCCTCCGATTTAATGCCCGGGATAGGAAGCCTCTCGTATCCATTTTTCCAGGAGTTCTCTGTCTTTGTGGTCGATGGCGGTAATCTGAAGATGATGGACTGTACCGTCCTTGGTGTTTTCGACGGACAACACTTTGGCATAGATGTCTTCAAAACAGTGGGCCTCCACACAAAAATCGAAAACAAGCTTGATATCCGCCAGAGGCTTTAAAGGTGGGGTTACCGTTGCGGTAATCATATTATCACTCAACAGAATGGTTTCACCGGAAATGGCGCCGTCTACTATTTTTTTATCTTCCACTTTCCAGCAGCTGAAAGGTAGATTTAAGTGAGATTCCAATTTCACTTCAGTTATGACATCTAATTCAATATTATAAGGCGGTCCGATGGCTTTGACCAGGTAGGTTATCAACGGCTTTTTGATTCCTTTCATCATGATGGCCTGAGGCGTCTCAATGGTTACCAAATCCTTAACCAAATGATAGGTTGACTCTCCGATCATGACCTGACCGCCGACCGTGTTCGATTCGATGCGGGAGGCCGTATTCACGGCAGCGCCCACGACGCCGTATTTCATTCTTAATTCGGAACCAATATTTCCTACAATTACATTGCCGGTATTAATGCCGATGCCCATTTCAAGGTAAGGATACCCCTGGCGGGTGAACTCATTGTTAAGATCAACCAAGGCGTTTTGCATGGCAAGGGCGCAGGCCACGGCACGTTGCGGGTCTGTATCACGTTTTTCAGGCACCCCGAACACCGCCATAATTGAATCGCCAATAATTTCATCGATAATACCGTCATAGTCCAAAATGATTTTGGACATTCGCTCAAGATATCGATTCAAAAGCTGTACTAACCGTTCCGGTTCCAGGGATTCCGAAAGGCTGGTGAAACCACGAATGTCCGACATCAAGATCGTAACGGTCTCCCGTCGGCCGCCGATTTTGTGACCCTCGGGCGATTCCAGGATGCTGTCGACGATCTTTTTTGAAAGATAGCGGCCGAACATGTCGCGGATAAAATTGGTTAAGCGCAAACGTTCTTCCGAGACTTTAAGTATCGTCTCCAGCATTTCCTTGCGCGTGGCAATGATTTCTTGAATTTCGTTCGGCGAATCATCCGGCAGGTCGATGTATAGCTCAGTTGAATCGCTGTCTCTTAAACGCCGGTTAGAGGCAGAAATAGATTCCAGGGGCAAAATTATTTTTTTATTAAGAAAGTGCCTGAAGGTGACCATGACAAACAAAATTATAATTGCAACCAGCAGGGTAATTCGCATGGAATACCAGAACAGGTCAACCGACTGTACATGGGGATCCGATATTACTCTGTAATAAAGAGACCATACCAGTAGAATTAATTCGATAATCAGAATGCGCCAAAAAATCCCCATTAAAAGGATTTTGCGGACACCCTTAGTTTTAATTTCGGCTGAATCTGCCTGCAGTGTGTTTTCTAGTTTGTCGTTCAATGCATACCTTTATCGAAGCGTTTGAAAAAAAACGCATTTGTTGGAGCGCGATAACATTACTGGCCCACCAGTATTGTTTTGTTATAAACATTCTATTTTCAATAATCAATGTTATCCTTTCAAATCTTTTGCGCTTTGCTCAACAAAATCGATAACTTTTACTTCCAATTTGTCGTTATTCAGTTGGTTAATACGTGGTATTCCTCCGGGGTTGACACAGTTGATTTCAACCAGTCTATTACCGATGATATCGATACCAACAAAAAAAAGGCCGTCTAAAATTAATCTGTCTTTAATAACCCGGCAAATTTCTCTTTCTTGCTTTGTTATTTCATGACGATAAATCCTGCCGCCGGCATAAATGTTCGTTCGGAACTCTCCGGGAAGCGGTTTTCGTTTTATGGCGCCGAGAATCTCTCCGTTCAGCAAAAGAATTCTTACATCCCCCTCTTTCTTGACCACATCAAGGTATTCCTGAACCATCACGGGCTCCCTTGCCGGATAATCTTCATAACCTCTGACATAGTAATTAATCAGTGAATTTAAATTTTCCCGATCCTTGGTACTGACCTTGATCACCCCTTCTCCGCCAAACCGCTGTAACGGTTTAACAACCATGGCACCACCAAAATCATCGATGATTTTCCGAAGCCTTTTCGGATCCCTGGACACATGCGTTTCCGGTATGATATCGGGAAAATTCAGCGTATACAGTTTACTGTTGCCAAGAATCTGCCCCACGGTGGAGTTAATCATGAATACACGGTCACTCACCGGCGCAAGGAATTCCATGACCTGGTAGTTTAACGGAGGATTCTTTCTCAGAAAGAGGGCATCTAAATCGGTAATGGTTTCAAATATCAACTCCTCTTTTTTGAGACAGTTAATCAGAGCGCGCCAGTACTTTTTCATCGAAAGATCCGGCGGCACGGTAACGTTTCG
This sequence comes from Desulfobacteraceae bacterium, assembly GCA_013203195.1. Lineage (GTDB taxonomy): Bacteria > Desulfobacterota > Desulfobacteria > Desulfobacterales > UBA11574 > Desulfatibia_A. The sequence goes on from JABMQM010000228.1 coordinate 5,208, forward strand.
CATTCTGGCAACGACCTCATCCCTGCGAATATAAACATCGTGAGGCTCCAGAAAAAAGACCGTATGCCCTCTTTGATTGCATTCATACATCAAATGGCTGGTCGTTTCACTGACCGGATTGATTGATTTCAATCGGTCCATTAAAAAGGCTATTTTCATACATCCCATCCTATTATGTTTCTTGGCCCGTCACTTTCTCGTGCAGTTTGCGAAGTCGCCCGCTCAACACTTTGCAAAGTTCAAGGGCAATCTGGGGATATTCCCTCACGATCTCTTTGAATTCCTGCTTATGGAGAACCAGCAGCCGGGATTCCTGTTCCGTGCGGATTGTCGCCGATCGCACCACGTCTTCAAAAAGAGCCATCTCTCCAAAATAATCGCCGCCACCCATCCGATCCAATTCAATTTCCTGTTCTCGTCCGTATCCTTTGATCACAGACACTTCTCCATAGACGATCAAATACATGGTTTCTCCGGTGTCACCCTCTTTGATTACAATTTCACTCGGCGGACAAACAATCTTTTCCGTAACCGATGCAATTGCCGTCAATTCGCTCACGGACAGACCTTTAAATATATCGATGCCTTTAAGGTGTAGTATTTTGTCCGTTATAGAGATTTCCGTTGGCATGCCATCCTCCTTAATGCCGGAATGGTCCTTTTGCTGATCTATTACGCGTTGAGCCATCTGGCAAATATGGGCGTTCACAGATCTCGTCAGTTCCCGGATGATCCCTCGATCTGTGTCCTTCAGGTTATTTCCCTGGGCCATATGAAGTGTCAAGATGACCGTTATCCAGTCATCTTGGGTTAAAAAGTAGGCGTATGGAACCTTCTCGTCCGAGCCGAGTTCGGGGACCGGGAAGTATTTGCGGCCGACCGCCAGGGTTTGGGAAGGGGAAGAATCACCCAGAAGCGGCATAAGGATTTTGGACAACGCATTATCTATCATGTCATCCAAAGCTTCCTGGCTGTTGGCACGCTGGCGGTTATCCGAGGAAAATATCTCCCTACAGATAATCCGCATCTGCCCTGAACGATCCTGCGCGGCCAAAACGCGCAGAACATTTTCCAGTAGAACGCGTCGTTTCTGGTCGAGATGATCGATGAGCAGATTTCTTCCGGGGTCTTCCGGAAGAAGCCTTATACCTTCCGACCCCGCCAGGCAAATGTAACTCTCCTCGATCTGGGTGCGGGCAAATCGAAAGACATCCAGGTCCTTTATGTTCAGAGAATCGAGCAGTTCAAACAAGCCCTCCCGAACCCTGCGGCGCGGTATGTTCAGCGATTCGACCAGCAACCGGCCGTTATGATAGTCCGCGGCCTCAATCTTGGTTTTGGCCAGCCGGTGAACTTGATCGGATGAATCCGCTATCATCTCAATGATGCACTTGAGGGTTCGATCGTCATTGATTTCATATGCTTCAAGACCAGCCAAACGGACCGATTCCAACGAATGTGACAGGTAGGGATAAACAATGGCATTGACTTCGGGAGGCCCAAGTCGATGAATCGCCTTTACGGCCGCCTCAATGATGGAATCATTTGTTTCGGCCTTTAAGATTTCCCCAAGCCGGGAAACGTAGTAATCCTCTTTTGATTCTCCGGCGGCAACAACGCCGGCCTTTCTTTCGCTAAGATCTTGTGAGTCTAACCAGGAATCAATGACCGCCCGGTACTTTTGAGGTTCCCGGCTTAAAAGACCCGCAACCGCATAGGCTTGCACCTCCAGATGCCGGCTGGTTTCAAAGACTTCCCGGTTAAAATCCGGGCTACTTTCAGGAGCAAGCCGGTTAACGGTCTGAATGACGGCAACCGTCAAATCTGGTTTTTCAGGATCAACCAATTGCTTTACCGCCTCAACGGCCGCTGCCCCGGCCTGCGGAGAAAGAAATCCTAACAGCTCGATTTGCGTCTTATCATCCAGATCACTATGACCGGTAAGGATATGAGTGTCGAGGTCTTCCACAGAAATCGACTTCAGTAAACGGGCATACCACAGAACATCTTCTCCTTCGGCCCCTAAAAAGCTCTGAACCAATTCTCCCCGGATGGTTTTATCCGTAAAAAGGTGCCCCACATCTTCCGCCTCCATCGATTTTAAGTCCAGAATATTTCTGGAGATCAAATCCAGCAGGATTTTAGAATAAGACTTTTTCAGCCAAAATGTGGTGATGACCCACGCGGATGCCAGCGGAATAGCCACTAGAGAAAGGTATCTGGGATGGAAGAGTTTTTCAGAAAACAATATTATGCCTGAGCTGAGCAAAAGACCGATCCGTACCACCGTTCCTCTCAGAAAGGGCCGCACCACGGCGCGGTAGGATACGGGGAAAAGTCCCATCAAAATAGCGCTGGCAGGCTTGTTGAAGACGGTTCGCAAAACATTGGTGGACAGTCTGGCATACATGGCCGCAAAGATATCAAAACGCAGCAAAAAAGCCATAAATGCCAGCACATAATTGAAAGGATGAAACATCAGGGCCACGGGCAGGCCCCAGCGCCCGTAGATACGGCCGACAAACAAGAGTAGAAAAAGACTGATCATATTCATAAACCCGCGAAAATAGGCGAAGAACGCAATCAGTCCGCCTTCGGTGGCGAACTGTTCGTTAACGGCAAAATTAAACTGGTAATTCATTATGGGGATTACCAAATTGGGCAAAAAGCTAAGCAGCATAAGGATCTTTACCAGCATGGACTCTTTCATCATCGGAATAATTTTCTTGAACTCCCCAATGATGCCGCTGCGCGATTTTGATGTCCTGCCGGACGAAGGCTCCTTTTCAGAAATGAGGATCGTAGGAAAACGAGACCCCATGCTTTTCACGGCTACAGCTCCCAGCATGGTGGTTGTCAGATAGGCCAGCAACAGGTTGTCCATCGATAGGATTTTGACCAAAACCGGAGTTCCGAAACTTCCGATGATTTCACCCAAAACCCCGCCCGCCATGATCAGCGGGAACAGACGTTTGGACTGCCTCGTGTTAAAAAGATCATTGGCAAGATTCCAGAAAATGAGCCCCAGCAGTATTTCATACTGGGCCTTGAGCACAAACAGCAGCGGATACATCAGGTCAAAACCGAAAGGAATCAAGAAGCGCAGCCCGGCCACCGATACGCCGCAAAACACCAGGAGATAGGACAATAGACGTGCGCTGGGAAGGCTGGCCATGATCCCGGCCAGCACGCCCATAATTATAAATGTGGTTATGGAATTGACCATGTAGACAATGGGCAGATACTCCACGCCAAAACGCTTGAGAAAGGCTGTTTCCGCAAAATTATTGAAAATAACACCGGAGCTGCGGATCAAAAAAAGGAGCGTCATGGTCCACATAAAGAGCCCGATCTCATCCTCATAAATTTTAAGCCATCTACTCAATACGTTTAGCATCGGAATCCTCTAATTCCATGCATTTCCTTTGGTTAAATACACCTATTCTCAAATACGATTGCGCCTGGCAATTGGTTTATTCATTTCATTTAAAATGATCTAAAGTGCCTATTTATCTCGTATTAAGCGGGGAAGTTAAGGTATTCTATCAATTTTATTCCCCAATCTCTCTTACAACCCTGAAACCGGTGGTCTGGAACCTGCCGGCGGGATGAGCAAAGGACCGGTTGGCAGAGCGGCAGTAATGGCCGTACTTGAACCAGCTGCCGCCGCGTTTTACCCGCATTGTTCCTGAATCCGGCCCGTGGGGATCGACTGCCGGTGCGCTGCTGTATTCTTCATGCCGGTCCATTACCCATTCCCAGACATTACCGTGCATGTCATACACCCCCCAGGCGTTGGGCTGATAGCTTTTCACCGGCGCCGGCCGGTCAAGCTCCAATTTTATGGACTTGATATACAATTGACAAACATCGTGCTTCATACTGTTCCCATACATGGCTTTGTTGCATTCGATGTCGTTCCCCCAGCTGTAGGCCGTCGTACTGCCTGCCCTGGCGGCATATTCCCATTCAGCCTCGGTGGGGAGGCGGTAGGTTCCCTGATTGCGTTGATTCAACCTTTTTATAAACTCGATACTGTCGTACCAGGAGACTTTAGTGACCGGCATGGTGTCTGGTCCCCGACGCAAGCTCAAAAACTTTTTCCCCATAACAGTCTGCCACTGTTTTAATGTAACTTCAGTAGTTTGGATGTAAAAGGGCTTAGAAATGGTCATTTTATGCTGTATTTCTGATTCATCCCGGTTAAGCTCATCCACAGGGCTGCCCATAACAAAAGTGCCTGCCGGGATCAGAATAAATTCCATCCCCAAAGCATTGGTAAACGTCTTTTCGAAACTATACGCTGAAAGCGGATATAAGGCGCTAAATAGGAAATAAATGCAAACGGCGATGAATAATGTTTTTAATCGATTTTGCGGTAGGATCATGGTAGTTACCTTATATTGTTTCTAATCATTAACAACTTAAACAGACAAGCAGCCGGAAAACGGCACCAGGCCCAGAGGAATAAAGTAACTAATAGCTATATCAAGCACATCATTTTTTGCCAAGGACAAATCACTCCTGAGCAAGCTATTGTCCATAACTCTTGTAGCATGATTTAACTAAAAAATTAATAATTGACACCTACCGGCTATTTATTTATTCTTTTTGCCAAATCTATAATTTCAGAACTCCTGATCTGTATACGTAATTTCAACGTGATATGAAGGTTTAGTCGTAATTTCAGATGCAACAATTTGAACATCGAACATAGAACGTTCAACGTCTAACGTCGAATGTTGAAGTCGCTTCGCTTTTTCTTTATTAT
>JABMQM010000229.1 GCA_013203195.1 Desulfobacteraceae bacterium
AGCAAAATACTAAAGCGGACTTGGTTGAAATAATCACAGCTAATACCGGTCATTTTGATGTTCTCGATGCCTGGTGGTCACTTTTGGCCAGGGGTATGAAACGAATTACCTGCACGATCGGGAAGTTTTCACCAGCAGGCAATCTTATCCTCACAAGCCGTAAACTCCGTCTATGCGGATAAACACTACATCAAAGAGAGAGGAGATTTTGAACCATGAAAATGAATAAGCTTTCAAATTTTATAGTTATATTGTTCATCATCTTTTGTTGCAACATTGCGTCAGCTTCAGGTCATAAACATAAACGCCCCGTGAAAAAAGGCATTCTGCTGGTTGCTTTTGGCTCCAGCATACCGGAAGCCCAGGTCTCATTTGAGAATATTGATAAACAGGTAAAAGCAGCATTCCCGGATATACCGGTTCGGTGGGCGTATACCTCTTCGATGATCCGGCACAAACTGGCAAAACAGGGAAAACATCTGGATTCACCGGAAGTCGCCCTGGCTAAAATGATGGATGAAAAATTTACACACGTGGCGGTTCAGTCCCTTCATACCATTCCTGGAGAAGAATTCCACGACCTTCGACGCAATGCCCATTTTTTCGGCAATATGGCCGACGGGTTTGACCGGATTCTGGTCGGCACTCCGCTCCTTGCAACGGATGAAGATATCGGCCGCGTCGTTAGTGCGATGATCAAACATATACCTGAAGAAAGAAACAAAAAGGACGCTGTTCTGTTAATGGGGCACGGGACTCCTCATCCCAGCAACGCATTCTACGCGGCATTGATGTATCATTTCCAGCAAAAAGATCCGAATATATTTGTGGGAACCGTAGAAGGCTTTCCTGAAATTGACGATATTAAAGCCATGCTTCTTAAAAAGAAAATCAAAAAGGCGTATCTGATGCCGTTTATGTCGGTTGCGGGAGATCATGCCAGAAACGACATGGCCGGCGAAGAAGAAGATTCATGGAAATCCGTTTTAACTGCAGCCGGCATAGAGTGTGTACCCATACTAAAGGGTACGGCTGAGTACGATGAAATCGTTGCCATATGGGTAGATCATTTGAAAACCGTCATGTCACACTTTTAAAATATTCTGCCCATTTAGATTTAAGTGACGCTTTTAACAGCGCCGCAGGTTTTTATGTAGTTCAACTGTATAAAAATTAAATTGACAACTATATTTTTTGTATATAAAAGATCACCTGTTCAAATGCAGGTAGAAGCCTGCTCCAACAAAAATTACTTTATTACAAAACAGAGAAATCAAACCACGAAGGTATTGGTATCATGAAGCTACCATATTCTCGTGGTTTTTTTTTCGCACAAAGGAAAATAAAAATGGCACTCAAAAAAAAATGGCACATCATGACCATTGTGGCGATCATGATATTTTCTCTCTGCCATGCCAGCGGATATGCAACGGAAATCACCGATAAATTTTCAATTGGCGGTGTCCTTTCCGGTGCGTACCAGTACCAAGACGTTAGCGATGCTCCCGGTTTCGACAGTAAAGGCAAGGGCGCAATGACCTTTCAGCCGGAGCTAAGCTTCACACCCACCGCCAACGATGAGATCTTCGCCAAGTTCGGATTTGGCGCCGGCAATGCCCTCAACGACGGAACCTCTCCCTTTACACTGGCCACCTGGGCGGCCACTTTGGAAGCCGACGTTCAAGACATCAACGGCAGGAACCGGGACTACTTGCTTGAAGCATGGTACAAGCACACGTTCCAGTTTGGCGAGACTCATTCCCTGGGAGTTACCGGCGGCTTGATCGACGCCGCCGGCTACCTGGACGAAAACGCCTATTCCAACGATGAGTTCACCCAATTTATGAATGAAGCATTGGTCAACGCCTCCAATGCATTTGCGCCCTCTTTTGATATCGGCGGAGCGCTGGAATGGGAATACAGCAACTTTGCCGTCAAGGGCGTCATCATGCAGGTAGGTGATACCACCGCTGACCAAAGAGCCTATCATTTTTACGGCGCTCAAGTCGGATACACTTTGAATACCGGCTTGGGGGAGGGCAATTACCGCCTTATTATAGAAGGAACCAGCGAGGATTTTGCTGATCCCCAAGGAACAAAATTCGAATCGCTTGGAATTGTATTGTTTTCTTTTGACCAGCAGTTAGGTGAAAAACTTGGTGCTTGGACCCGGTTCGGGTGGCAAGACGACAAGGCTGAAATCAATTACCATAGTCTATACTCCGGCGGGGTCGATATCTCGGGCAAGCTTTGGGGACGGGAAGATGACAATATCGGCATCGGCTACGCCTATCTCAGCGGCGGCAATGCGACCATTGATAAAACGCAGGTGGCCGAAGCCTATGCGCGTTGCGTTCTCAATGAGATTTTCGCCCTTACCCTGGACGTTCAGTGGATGGAGGATGACTATGTTGTAGGTAACGGCCCCAAGGGGTTCATTTACGGCGTGCGCATGGCCGTGGAATTTTAATCTTTAAGTTGACATTCAGGGGCTCCAGCAGAATAATCGAAACCACCATCAATATCATGGAAGTCCACAACCGGTGCTGACACCTGTCGACGATCCCGCAAGAAGTGGGGAAACTTAAGACTTTAACGCACATGCATATTCCGGCCTAAACCTGCCACCCATTCCGGTTCAAACCTGCCACCCATTCCGGGCGAAACCTGCCACCCATTCCGGCCGAAAGCTGCCATTTTTCGGGTCATTTCCGGAATCATTAGGAAGTATCCTTTTCCCTCCAAAATCAGATAGGATCTCCTCCAAATCAATATTCAATGGAGAGGAGATCTAAATGGCGCGGAAGAGGACTAATGTGAAGAAGATTCGAGAGATTATTCGTTTCAAAGAGACCA
>JABMQM010000230.1 GCA_013203195.1 Desulfobacteraceae bacterium
CTGGAAGGGGATGTTTTACTGAAAGCCAGACATGTTAAACGTGACTTAAGTGATCTAAAGTGCCTAAAGTTATGGAGTCTCTTTGCTCCGCTAAATTTATATATAATTTGCAGAATTCCTCAACTTTAGATCACTTTAGATCACTTTAGTCACTCTTATGGATCTTTGGCAGAGCCGGAGAACTCTGAACTGGCCCAAAGAACCATGTTTTTCAGGACTAAATCAATCGATCAGAACCACAGCTTACCGGAGCATATCAATCCTCCAAGCATGGCGAAAAGCAATGAGACCATCGTACCGCAAGCACTAAAAACCTTACGGTTTCAATTCATGCGAACTATTTATATAATCGTTTTTTTAGATTTTTTCCAGCATCTTTTAGGTTTTCGACGGGTTCTTTAGCCAAATCCTTTACGAGTCCTTTGATTGGAGCTGCGTGGATTTTGGGATCTTCCAGCGGTCCTTTGATATGGATATGCATTTTGGTCAAATCTTCTGCCGTTCGACCAACAATCGGTATAAAACCAAGCGCTTTATCAACGGTTTTAAAAGGTACCAATATCGCCTCTATATTCAGTTCCTGATTGATAAGATCAATCGTGCCTTGACTGTTTACATTCATGGCCTCACTGTCGAAATCCAAATTGTTGAGATTCAGCGTGCCTTTGGCAAATGAAGTTTGGGCTTTTATGCTCTTAAAGGGAATGCCCTTGCTGGAGAATTTTTCGATCATCCTGCCCGAAAAAATTTCTCGGATATGCCTCGTTGAAAGTATTTTGGCGAAAAACTCTCCTGCTTTACCAATCTTATTTAAACTCCCGGGACCGATCTGTGCATTCAAGTCTCCGTCCAGGCCGGCAAGCAACTCTTTGCTGCTGCCGGTGCGACCCCGCAACCGACCTTTAAGAGACATGGGGCCATTGAGCGGCAAGTTGTCAATCCCGAGAAGTGGGGCAACCTTTTCCAACGGTAATGCGTTGATATCCGGATCCACTTCAAATGGAATGTGGTCCAAATTCCGCAGGTCGGCAGAACCTTTGGTTGTGATGTTGCCACCATCGGTTTCAAAATTTATGTCATAGTTTTTGATTACACCGAGTTCATAGAAAAGATTCAGTTTCAAATTCTGAAATTTAAACCCCGTATATTGGCCGCGATCTGCCTGCACCTGAAGGTCTGCGGTTAGCTTTCGGGCCAACGGCGGTAGTTCAGTTTCCCCAATTTTTTCTTGCGGCACAGGTTTTTTTTCCATCCGGCCCTCTTCAGCCTTTGAAGGTTTTGACGAGGGCTTTCCAGCTTTGTCCTGAAGCAGTAATCGGTCCAAATTCAGATCGGATGAACTGATAAGAAGTTGCGCTTTGGGCTTCACAGGATTTGATATGTGTCCCGACAAAGCGATCTGCTGGTCATTTACCAGCATGGTCATGGTCTTAATATTGGCAGTGTTGCCGTTTAGCTCTATTTCGGTGTTTCCCTTTTCAACAACCAGGTCAGATGCAGCCACCTGGAAGCCTGCGTTGCGGGCTGTCACGATTCCGTTGAGCCGACTTTTTGTAGGAGTGGAATACGGAACATGCACATCTAAATTCATATCGAGTGTGCCGCCTAATTTAAAATCTTTCAATGCAGGAAGCAATTCTGCCAAAGCGGCTAAATCCAGTTGTTTGGCGTACGCCTTGGCCGAAACCAGCATCTTAGGTGTTCCAATGCCAAAAAACTCTCCGGACAACCGAACCGGTGCCTGGTTGATCCTCGCAGTGATATCTTGCGCGGTGATATTCTTTTTTTTTCGGTTAAATTTGATTTTGCCCTTCAGGTTATCCATAACCACACTTGCAGGATGGGCTTCTGCACGAACACCCTTTAACACCAACAAACCGTTTGCCGTCCAATTTTTTGGCCGGACCTGATCATAATCAGCGCTCATATCAATTTCGGCCGATCCTGTTAGGCTTTTCAGTCCGTGCTTCATGAGGATCTTCTCGACGTTTGCATCACTGGTTGCGACTACCTGCATAGGTCCTTTGGCTCTTAAAGCTACTTTTGGTTGATCGGCAATATTTGCAGCCCGGATGTTAATGGTTGGCAGCGAGAGAGGCCCGATCTTGGCCTGCACATTGTCGGCAGACAGCACATCATTTTCAAAGTTCACCCTGCCTGTTATTCCTTCAATTTTAGGCAAAGAGAGAGGGAGAGGCACCATGATATCATTCAAACTGGCGGTAAGTTTCACCTTTGACAGCAGACGGGCGGGATCCTTCGGCAGCTTAGAAAGACGGATTTCGGGAAGAACCACTTTGGTTAATGTAATATTGCCGCCGCCCTCACATATCTTTCGAATGACACCCGCATGCGTTCCAAGCAGCTTCCACGGAATCACGGGAATCAAATCGACCAATGGTAAATCAGATGAAAATTCAGCGCTTTTGATTACCGGATCTTTGCCCCAGCTATGTACATCGGCCTGGGCGTCCAATGAAAGGTTTCCGAGTTTTAGCCCTAATTTTTCAACTGTTAAATCGTATGGATCGAGTTTCACCTGATAGATAAGTGTTGTTTTTTGTCCCGGTAGCGCGGCTTCAAACAGAGAGGGATCAGTATAGGTGATTTGGCTAAGATCAATCACCCCTTTCGAATGGTGGTTTTTGATCAGGTCACCCTCGTAATGTATTTCTAAAGAAACACTGCCGACGAGTTGTTTTTCAAGAAGACTGTTTTTCAAATATGACTTAACGGCATCTATTGGCAGCGCAGTTATTACCGCTTTCAGTTTTAGGTTTGGATTTTCAATTTTGAGGGTATCCGTCAGACCACTGAAGCTTCCTTGAGCTCTAAGTGCTCCCAGATCTGACGTGTCTCCAGCCCGCAGGGCGAGGTTAAAGACCATTTCCTCACCGGGAGCTATATGGGTTGCCCCTATGTCAACATCCCTATACACACGAACTTGCGTTTGACCGGGGATCGTTAAGGCGTCGTCAATCTCAAGTCGATCGACCTTTATAACCAACGTCTCTATTTCGATCTTAACCGGCAGCTGAAAACCGGCAGGCTTGGAGCTGGCAGCAGGTAAACCTATATCTATAGTGCCATTTGCCTTAGACGGCGGAGCACCCGGCTGAGCCTTACCCCCTGCCTTGGTTTCTTTTTCTTTAGGCTCCGATGTCTGTTCGTCGGCTGATCCTCGATTCTTGGAATCTTTGGTCGTGCCTGGTTCAAGCCTTATTTTGACCTCGGAGCCTTCCAACAAAAGTTTGTTCAGCACAACCTTCTTTTTAATCAATGGAGGAATCGAAACATTGGTATAAATTCGGGATAGTTTCACATCGCCGGGAAAAGCCGAAGCATCAAGGATAGAAAATCCATCTATTTCCAACCAAAGACCGTGGGAAATGCCCCATGATATGCGGCCTAAGTTCACCTCGCCGCCTACGGCTTTCTCCACCTCAGAGACGATGAGGCCATTGTAACGGTTAAGATCTATCAGCTTCGGAAAGATAAGAACGACAAGAATCAATACGATCGCAATAATACCAAAGATAATGCCTATTTTTTTTTTGCTGCGATCTTTCATGATATAAACGTTTTTTCAGTATCAATTGTTACCAGATCAATTGGAAACGTGCCTGGAAGATATTTGCCCTTCCATTAGCAGCAGGCAGTGATGCTCGATCTTTAACGTATGCATGGATGTAATTAAACATCATGCGAACATTTCGATTCTGAATCCAGTTCAACCCTGCGGTTAAATTGTTTTCTTTGCCTCCTTGTATAATTCCGTCATTCAAGTCTACATAGGAATGTCGTAACGCAAGTTGCCAGGCGCCCCACTCGCCTTTCGTTGGATGGAAAACAGGCTGCGGCGTAACCCCTGTAAAAATACCGGTGGATCGATTGTAATTTCGATGTTCTCCGGTGATAAAGTAGCTCAAAAACGCGTAGTATCCCCAAAAATCCGGGTCGCCTGCTGCATTTGCATCTAACGAAATATAATAGCACTGTCCCTGAAAAGACCATGGCCCATAAACCATTGCCAATTCGGCATTGGCCGTATCCCGCCCTTTCCCGGGGATAGGTCCCGTATCCACCAGCCTGTCGTCCGTAAGACGCGACTCGGGCCTGGTTCGAAATTGCATCGGAGAATCTAAATCTTCCTCATTGCGTGCTCCGTAACTGTAACCCAGTCCGAAATGCAATAGGGTTCGACCATCTCCCTCATACACCGGAAGACCAAAAACCCGAGCTGTTAAATCAAATCCATTGGCCTCACTAATCTGACTTGCACCTTCTCCCACCGTCGAAAAAGAACCCGTATTAAAAAAAAACCCCGTTCCCCAGTTTATCCGCCTGTCCGGGTTTAAGCTGTCGTATCTGATGCCGATATTGCGACCAGCACCAAAAGCCTCATCGGGCAATGCCCTTTCCATAAAGGTAACACGGCTGATGCTGGTGAGATATTCCAGCGAAAACGGTTCTTTCATGTTACCGAGTTTGATTTTCTTAAGAAAGGGATTTTTTAGATAGCGAATCCAGATGTCCTGAATATCTCTGACGTTGGCAAAATCAATTCCAACCTTAAAATCTACAGTATCGTAGAAATTTCCATATAGAGAGACGTTCAGCTTGCGAAAGAGTATATTGCTGCCGTTAAGATCAGGAAATGCGTTTTGCAGTTCATCATCGGCATCAATATCACCACCGTCAACGAGAATTTGTCCATTGATCTCAAACTCAATGTTTTCCTTGCGGCTGTCAATACGAAAAAAACCGTCCTTCACATAGTAGTGCCAATTTCCAATTGGACCCCTTACTCCTTTTTCTACTCTATTAGACAATGCGTTGTAAAAGGAATCCATGCTTTTTGTTTGCTCAGAATCGGCCAGTACCTTACCGGCGGCAGTTAAGTGAAGAAAACAGGACGCCAATATAACAACCTGGGTAAAATATCTTGATACCATGATTGATAGTGTCTTCATTGTTGAAAGGCCGGTTTGAGATTTTTACCATTTCGCCGCATAACGCTCAGAAAATCTCCTTGATCCGGTATGTTGCCGCAAGGATCAAATACCAGGCTGTCGACCCCCATAGCTTTTAGCCTTGCGGCCGACGCCTTCATCGGCTCCTGCTCCCAAATCATCCACTTGGCGGGGTGCTTTTTCAGCATTGCCCTAAGCTCCGACCACTGGGCAGCACTCGGAAACTCATCCGGTTCCCAATGCACGCTTTTCATGTTGAGTCCATATCGCCGGGAAAGGTAGTCATAGACAGGATGGGATGCGACCAGAGGCGATAATAGGTTTTTTGCAGCAATGCGCTTCATCTCGTCGTCAATGGCCAGAAGGTCATTTTCAAGGGCCGTGTAGTTTTTTTTGAAAAAATCTTTCGCTGCCGGTTTCTTGCGGCTTAGTGCCGCCATGACCACCCCCGCTTGCTTTGCTGCGAGATCAAAATCGAGCCACGTGGTAAAAGCTAGTGATTCATGGGCATGTGCTCCTGCAGCGCCGTGGCTATGCGTGACAACCTCCTCTGCGGTAATTAACCGGTCTTTGAATTTTGCAGAAGTATCCACCATCTTTGACCGTGGCAGAGAGACCTTGCTCACCCACTTGGCATAGTTTGCGCCATTGCGAAGGATAAGATCAGCCTTTTGATATGCTGCTATTGTTACGGCATCGGGCATCCAATAGGCCGGATCCCCTTCTGAAGGGGCTGGAAAAACCACCCTTGCATGATCCCCTGCTATGCGCTCAGCAAAATACTTTAATGGATAATTGACAACGTAGACGGTGAGCTTATCTGACGTGCCGTTGTCTGCTGCGGCAATTGGCGACGAGCAGGCAATGATTACACATGCCATGCAAAAGAAAACTGTTCTGATTTTGGGTTTTGGATTTTGGAATTCGGATCGCTTGTTCACTTTGTCTCCTTTCGCAGTTTCATTGTCTCTCGCCCGCTCCCGGTGGTCGCTCGAGCTCTCAGAGATCACAGAGATTAATTTTTTTAGTCTGATTTTTTGAGAGGGAAAAATCAGACTAAAGACTCAGTCCGCTTCCTGCGGGGCATTGATTATCCTCGTTATGCCGTCTTTGAGCAAAGATTCGTTAAAATTTATCAACAAGCCAAGCGGCTTTTTCGCCAAACGCAAGTAAGTTAAGAGTTGCTTTTTGTGAACAGGCTGAACCCTTTCCACTGATTTTAGTTCTACAATAATCTTGTCCTCAACCAGCAGATCTAATCTAAGTCCATGTTCATCTATTTGTTGTCCACGATAACTAATTGGCATAAGTAATTCAGATAGAACATTAATCCCCATAGCCTTCAACTCAATTAACATGCATTTGTGGTAAACAGACTCCAACAAGCCCGGTCCAAGCTCTTTATGCACTACTATGGCTGCTTTGATAATCTGTGAGGATAGTTGATTAAGTTCCATAAGAGTTCCTTCGATTTATTCAACACCAGAGCCCCTCAGGGGTTTGGTGGTGCTCTGATTTTTTCCTCTCAAAAAAAATAAAATCATCTCTCTGTGAGCTCTGTGAGAGAATAAAATCCCTTAGAATTTTAGAGTTAACGTATAAACAACATCCTGACCAGATCATGTGAAATCTGGTTAACTACCAAAATCATGACGCCGCAAAGAAGACCGCTAGACAGAACGATAATAAAAATTTCTGCGCCCACTAATCTCGCAATGGTCAATCGGCTGCAACCTAACTTGAATATGGTTTGTATTTCCCGTTGCCTCAAACGCAATGACAATGCAAAAACGAGAATGACAGCCAGAATGGTCGCCAGGGCAACGACTGCTATCACCGCATCCAAAACGTTCTTGATGCGGAAGATGTTTTGAAGCAGACCGTCGATGACTTCTTCAGGCTTGATGATCTGAAGGGTTTCATCTTTGGAAAGATAACGGCCTCTCAAAATGGTTCCTGATTTATCATCATAGGGTGCCACGATCACTGCGGTAATAGGATAGATGGACGTGTTGCCGTGAAAATGGAATGAATCGATATTTTTTTTCGTAATTTCCGTATGGTGATAAAGCTTGGCGGTGGCAGCCACATTTGATTGGCTGCGCTTTAAGATAAGCGTGGGATCCGTAAGATTCGTCACGTCCTGGTGGCCGTGCCCCAGCCCCTGGATGACCCAGGTGGTCTTTATATCCACGAATACCGCCAGATCATCTGAGGTGTGGGATTTTTGTAAAACACCGACCACTTTCATCTTTAAGGGATACACTCCGGCAAGGTCAAAAAGCGTCTCCGGTGAAGACAACAGGCTGTCTCCCGGTTTGAGTCCCAGGTTTTCAGCGACTTTGGCTCCCAGTACGCAATCCCCCAGCATAGCAAGATTTCTCCCTTCAGTCACTTTTAACCCGCGAAAATCAAAATAATCCAGGGTTGTCCCCACGATGGAATTCCCGCGGGCATGAAATCGGGCATATACGGGGATGGGCAACGCCAGATCAGATTCCATTACCCTGTCTGAGGCCTCCATGCTGATCAGTTCCGGAATTTCGTCACTGAAATAAAGCGAATTCATTACCAGATCAAGAGAACTGCCCTTGGCGCCGATGACAAGGGGTGTCGATACGGCACGGGACATGAGTTGTTGTTCACTCTCTCCCAACAAAAGCTGGAGGGATACGGGAAGAAATGAAATCAGTGTGATACAGGCAATCAGCGTCGCTGTTCTGATCTTGTTAGAGCGGATATACTGCCAGGCAATGTAAAGGCTGTCGATCATGCCAAGTTATCTCTTTTTTTATTAGCCGCAGACTAACGCGGACCTTTTAGCCGAGAAACTTGCTCGGCTAAAAGCTGTTATGCCCTGCAAGCCAGCGAATGCAAATGTGTAAAACCGATCTATGCCATTTGGAACGTTATTGTGAGAAACACTATAGTTTCAATTTTTGAATGCCTCATATGATATTTCGCGAAGCGAAGGCACTTTTTTGTTCGGCCAAGTCGGCCGAACAAATTGTCTGCGCACGTCTGTGTGCGTCTGCGGTTAATCGCTACTGCTTTGAAAGTTTTGAAAATCAACGATCCGGTCAAACTTTTTGAGAAGTTCATGGTCGTGAGTTACGGCCAGCAGGGTGGCTCCATGGTTTTCCACACTGCGAAACAGCAAGTCAAGAATGCGATCCTTGTTTTCCGGGTCGAGATTCCCGGTTGCTTCGTCTGCCAAAATCAGTTTCGGGTGGGGAAGCAGGGCCCGGCAGATGGCGTTGCGCTGTTTTTCCCCGTGTGACAGGTCATTCGTCTGCCGTTTGAGTTTATCTCCAATACCCATATTTTCAGCAAGAGCTGCGGCACGCTTTCTAACATCTTTATCTAACTTCAGGGCTCCGGTAATGCGGAAGGGATGCAAAATATTATCAATAACGTTCAGATAATCCAGCAGTTCAAAGTCCTGAAATACAAACCCGATATGTTGTATGCGAAAATCCCTTCTTTGAGCATCACTTAGCTTATCAATTCTGGTTTCTCCAACCCGAATATTTCCATTTATCACGGGAACAATTCCGGCAATCAGGTTTAACAACGTCGTTTTTCCCGAACCGCTCGGTCCTATGACAGCGACTTTTTCACCTTTTTCCACATTTAAATTTGAAATGTAGAGATGAAAATCACCGGTTAAATAACTAAAATGTAATTTCTCAATATTGATCATATTAAGTTTTCGGTTTCGCATATGAATCAATGCGTTTTTCTTCCAGCAATTCCAGGCTGGTGATCTTCCAGGCGCCGTCCACGGGCTCCACGGTGATGTTGGCCTCGTACTGGTTTTTGCGAATGTGGATGTGTCCCCAGTGACCCACCGAACCCATGGCGGTCCACTTGGTGCGGAATAACAGACCCAGGGGACGACCGTCAAGGTGGTTGACAGCGACATCCAGGATTTCGACCTCTTTCACGCGGGCCCGGGCACCACCGGCCTGAGTCACCACCAGGGATTTTCGGTTCTGCAAATATATTTCAGAAAGCAGGTTCCCACTGACGCTGGTGGCCAGCCGGTCATAGACATCTTCTTCTTCCCGGAAATCAAAGGAGCGGTAAATGTTTTTGAGCAAACTGTTCAAAACAAAAATCGCCTCTTTGTCGGTCATCTTGGGGGCCATGACAGCCGGTTTGGCAACCGCTACTTTCAATAAAGGGTAGAGCAGAACGCTACCGGCCATGAAAAAAATTATTAAACCGATTTGCAAGCCGACCGGTTTGGAATTCTGCCGCCGCTTCCTGATTTGCAAAGTAACGGGCACTAAAGCCAGCAGACACACAACACTGGCGAGTGGTATTTTCATGGTGGTCAGGGATTCGTCCAGCTCTATTTGGGCAACGGTCGGCATCCGATATGTTTTAAGGAAATTTTTCCATGTCAGCACATTTTCATCAGGTGTTACATAAGAAGGAAAAGGGCCGGCCGGATCAACAGCATCGGCCGGAACCTTTTGTATGCGGTCTGACCAGAGGTCCCATGTGTTCGTGACCTCCTGTGGTATCCCTTTGGTCAAGTAGGTAATGATCACTCCCACCATGGCGGTATTGATCGGTAACTGTTCGGGCTGCACCAGGAACGTGGACCCTGTCATGGCATATTTGACAAAGGAGGTGCGATCCAGAATCGGTCGAAGTTGTTTCCCGTCGATCAGGACCTTGTCCTGTTTTAAAAAAAATTCACCCACCCGTTTCTTCAGCATCTCGTTTTCATCGGCTTCGATAAACTCATCTCCCCGCAGACCCAGGTCAATCCACGCAGTCAGATCCTTCACCCTTGCCAGGATCTCATGCCGCACCTCATACGGCTCGATGTAAAGAAAGGACATGACACTGCCGCGCTGCCACCGTTTTAAAGCCTTTTTGTCGAAAGCTGAATACCACGGATCCGCCCAGTCAAGGGTCACCTTCGATGGCCCGGACAAGTATCTGAAATCATTAATCGGCACACCATTGTGATACGTCATGAAGCCGATCGGTACTTTGCTTATTTTATATTGTTCATCCAGAGGGGGAATGATGGTCAATGATGTTGGTTTCTTTGTGAAGGGATAGACAAGCTCTGCATAGAACACACGCTTGTCCTCCGGCGGCCCCGGAATCACCTGAAGCGTATAGGGATTGATCTTGCCGGCAAAGGGCGAGGGACGCTCCTTGCGAAGGCGCGGCTCGGCGAGTTTGAGCTCGGCCTGCAGTTTTTGCCCGTTATCGGTTAAGATCTGAAAGTCTTCGCTGGCAAACCGGCGCATACGATCAGCTAGCGGCGGTCTTTTGATGTCGGATCCTTTGAAGAACGCATCGGGAATAAGGCGGTCCAATGTGACTATATCATCCACGAAAATCTCAAGCTCAATCTTTACATGATCGTCAGAGATATGGATTTCAGCGATATTGGGCGCATTCTCCGCACCGGAGAGGTTGATCCAGTCGGCAATTGCCGAAGTGCGAACAATACAACCTAAAAAGATAAGAAACGTTATGATAAAAAAGAATGTTTTCTGCATGTCTGAATTATACCATGAACGGTAGGGCCGGTTCAATGAAACTCTAATGTGCTTCTCTGAATATTCATTATGTTAGAAGCAGGGATAATGAAAGAATCCACCACCGGCACAGCCGGCAGTGGATTCATAGGTTCATAGGCAGCCTTATTAATGCCACCTTCAGTTCGTGACTGTCAGAGAATCACGCCCTTATTTCATGTTGTACTTCTTCTTGAACTCCTTGATCATCTCCGCCTGTGCCGCTTCAGCAGGTTCCCATCGACCCTCTTTAATGAAATCAGTTATTGGATTAGGAACAGTTCCTTTTGCCGGTGGGCTCGGTGGCTTGTTTGGACCAGTCACGGCCCATGCCTGATCAGGAGAAACGACCATTCGTTCGACGATTTTTTCTTTTGAAATGTTCCAGACCATATTGTCGACGGCAAGTGACAGTGGGCCGGTATACGTTTCCCTGACCCCCATTAATATATGGTCATGGGTACTCTGTTCATTAAAGAAGTGGTAACCGACTGCATGACGGGGTTTAATGGTACTCATTACCTTACCAAAAGCCTGTGGCGAGGTATGAATCTGAGTGCCGACTCCCAAAGCCTGTCCAGGTGACTGGCCATATAGTTTGACTAAATCTGGTGGAGTCAAAAAGGTCTCATGAATTGCAAGGTCAGCATTGGCAGCATATTTGATAAACCATTTATTCGGGAAAGTGTCTCCACCAATTACGACCTTGAGGCCGGCATACTCGAGGATAAAACTCACAGGACCATCACCCGCATGGATTGCAGGGATGGTCTTGATCGTAACGCCATTTTCTTGGTACACCACCGCATTCTCAGCCTTATAGTCAAACTCTTTAACTGTAATTTTGCCCGGTTTGGGACTGAGAACAAAATTTCTTGTTCTGGCATCCCAAGTATAGGCTTCCAACCAGCGATCCACCGCATACGCCGTTCCCATATCCTTGGTCGCCCCTGTGGGCCCCCAGATTCTCAGCGGACCGGTGCGTCCCGCAGTCCATCCCCCAGCCCATAAAGCTGCCAGATCACCCCAGTGGTCAGTATGAAGATGGGTGAGGAATACTTTATCGAGAAAGTCGTATGGAATCATTAGGGCTGCCACATTGGGCATGGAGCCGGTACCGATATCGAAAAGGAACTTGTCGCCATTACCGACTTCGGCCAGGAAACAGGTGGCAGCCTGGTCACGACGCGCCGCCGGCAGGCCGGTGCCGCAGGCAATAAGCCGAATTTCATCCTTCTTCAGTTCTTCGGTTCCAGGGTAATAGACATAGCGGTCCGGTGCGGTGCCGGTTGGACTCACGACTTTTCCGCCGGCGGCTTGGGCTGTTGAAACCAGAGATACATCAGACAAACCCTTGCCTGACACATAAAGTCCAATTCCGCTTCCAATCGCCAAGACCAATGCGGCGACAATAATAATGTACTTTCTTTGCATCATTTTTGCCCTCCTTATTTATAATATTTAAATTTTCAATAAATCCGTATTTTAAAATTCCCATGAAAGTGATAGGCCATACACCAGCTTGGTGTCCCCATCTGCGAAGTCCACATTGATTTCCGGGGCCAGGGACCACCTTGGCATCAATTCAAAATCATATCCCGATCCGATCCGGAAGAGAAAGTTTGTCTCGCTGTCTTCGAATTCCAATCCTGGTGCCAGGCGGAAAAACCAACCTGCATGGGGATGGATAAACACGGGTATGCCGATCACCCATGAGTCAAAATCGCCGCCGGCATATTCCGCCATACCGCCGATACCAAGCCATGGATTTAAACGGTATTCGTATTCTAAACCGATGGATGCTCCGTTCTCGGAGCCGTCTTGGGTATTGCCGCCGAAAAGCGCAACTTTGTTGCGGTGTTCACCTTCTTTCTCATGCGCTTCTGACTCTAATTCAGCACAGACACCGATGGAAGTCAACGCCACCAGAATGACAATGCAAAAAAGAAGCGACCTTGCATGTAAAAGCATATTCATCATATCTTTTACTCTCCTGTCCATGAATATAGTAAATACAAACCAGCTGCTTTAACCGAACGCTTCACTATAACCTAAGCTGAACTCTTTTCCGCTAACAGGACATGGTGATGCGGATTATTCCGAAGGCGGAATCAGCTTTTCCATAACCTGGTCGACGGTGAAGCTGGCCGCCTTCTGCCGCGGCGGAAACTCCTTGAACGTCGCCAGGAACTTACCGACATAGGCCTGCGCCGGCACCAGCAGGAAGGCATGGTCAAGCCACCAGTCCCAGTAAGTGTTCGAAGTGATGCTGGCCCTCTCGTAAGGGTCCGTGCGCAGATTGAAGAGCCAGGGAACCCGTGTTTGTACATACGGCTCACCCCAAACCAGCATGGTGCCCGGCGCCCTTTGCTGGGCGAAGACAATTTTCCAGTTGTCGAAGCGCAGCGCCGTCAGATCACCGTCATCAGAGAAGTAGAAGAATTCCTCACGGGGGCTCTTCTTCGCCTTACCGGTCAGATAGGGCAGAAAGTTGTATCCGTCCAGATGCACCTTGAATTTCTTTTTGCCGGCTTTGTGGCCTTTTTTCAGTTTTTCTTTGATATCGGGGTCCCCGACGGCAGCCAGCAGGGTGGGCATCCAGTCCAGGTGCGACATGATGTCGTTGGAGACCGAGCCGGCCTTTATCTTACCGGGCCAGCGCACCATGGCGGGAACGCGGTAGGCACCTTCCCAGTTGGAATTCTTCTCGTTGCGAAACGGCGTCATGGCGGCATCGGGCCAGGAGTTCATGTGCGGACCGTTGTCGGTGCCGTACATGACAATCGTGTTGTCGGCGATACCCAGTTCTTCAAGTTTGTCGAGCACCGTACCCACGTTGCGGTCATGCTCGATCATGGCATCGTGATAGACGCTCTGCCAGCGCCCTGACTGCCCCTCGATATCCTTAGGGACATGGGTCCGGAAGTGCATATGGGTAAAATTCACCCAGACGAAGACCGGTTTGCCGGCCTTATGCTGCTTTTCGATGAAACCTGCAGCCCTTGCGGCGAAATCCCGATCGACGGTTTCCATGCGCTTTCTGGTCAGCGGGCCCGTATCCCAGATCTTTTGCTTGCCGTTTGGAAGGGCGAAGCTGTGGATCACACCGCGAGGTCCGAACTTCTTGATAAATTCCGGACTCTTAGGATAATCGGGATGCTCCGGCTCCTCCGAAGCGTTCAGGTGATAGAGGGGGCCGTAGAACTCGTCGAAACCGTGGTTAGTGGGCAGCATGTCGTCCAAATCGCCAAGATGGTTCTTGCCGAACTGGCCGGTGGCATAGCCCAACGGCTTAAGCAGTTCGGCGATGGTGGGATCTTCCTTTCTCATACCCAGATCGGCCCCGGGCAGCCCCACTTTGGTCAGTCCGGTGCGAAAGCCGCTCTGACCGGTGATAAAGGATGCACGGCCGGCGGTACAGCTCTGCTCGGCGTAATAGTCGGTAAAGATCATCCCTGCTTTGGCCACGCGGTCGATGTTTGGTGTTTGATAGCCCATCAAGCCCATGCTGTAAGCACTGATGTTGGATTGTCCGATATCGTCACCCCAGATGATGACGATGTTGGGCTTGGATGTTTTGGCAACCGCTGTTGAGCCAATGAACGATAGTGCCACAGCAGAAGTTAACAAAAAAAGCCATACCATCATTTTATTAGATCTCATTTTTTACCTCCTTGTGCCTATTATTAATAAAGAATGTCCTTTTCATAACATCCTCCTAATTGTATCGAGTCTCAATGAATCACCCTCATTCTTCGCCTTCTCCTGCGCCTGTGTCGCCGATGTACGCCTGCAATGGATATTGGAGATAGAGGCCTGCCGATGGGATCGATAAAAAGTGAAACAGGGCCGGATGGCAGCGGTTTGTCATCTTCCAGCACCTTAATCTGGTATACGAGATCGTTATTTTTCAACTGTGGATTTTTCAATTCCACAACAACGTCCTCAACTTCATCCTTGTCAAAGATAGACAGGACGGCATTGGGCGGATCGGCTTTAAAGCTGTTTTTGCTTGTGTCTTCTTGCCAATCCAATACAAAGTCCTCAATCGTCATGTGCCCCGCGATGCGTTTTGGTCTGTCCGAGAAGAAGATCACTGTCGGGCTGACATTTTTCAAGATCAGCTTTTCTTTGTCCATCGTAGCGCCTTGAGCCGTCTGGACAAATAAATACTGCACTTCTTCTTCCTAATTTGCTGCAGATGCTAGCGGTATCTTTGCCGCGGCGTTCAGAAATGCTGCTCCGGCGGCAGCTGTACCTGCTTTTAGAAAATTACGTCGGCTCGTGCCGGATGGTGGTGATTGGGACTGCTTGTGGTCTTTTTTGCTCATGCTTTCCTCCAATAATCGACTTTCGCTCAATTGAGGTTATAGTCTCAATCTTCACAAAGTATTCTGACTTTCTTTGCTGCCATGGTGGTTGCCTCATCGGTTGCTGCATTAGTCAGCTCGTGTTTGGCTTTTTCACAGTCGCCGGATGATGACTTGTGATGCTGTGGAGTCTGTGTCTTCGTTTCGCAGTGCACACTCGAGATACGACGAATGTTGGAATACGATCCCTGTTCTATCGAGACACAGTCGCCAATCCTTATATCCTGCAGTTCCGTGTTGATGATGGTTGTGCCGCCGCTTACCAGGCTCACAGTGTATTGTTGCTGTGTGCCGCTGGTTGCAGATCCCTGTACGGCAGCGCCGATACCGGCACCGGCCAGGACCCTGAGACCTCTGTGACGGCGAGGGCCTATCATTGCACCGATAACGCCGCCCGCCAAGGCACCACCGGCATGACTGGAACCCTTGCTTATGGTCTGGACGCTTTCAACCGTACCGTACTGAATCGTCACCGATTGTGCGTAAAGGCTTGTAATTGGAAAGCATGTCATTGCTGCACCGATTATGAGTAAACTGATTTTCATTAAATTGATTTTCATTAGCAGTCCTCCAATTTTGATAAGAATTCCCTTTTCGAGAACGGGATAAGGGAAAATTTAAGGTTGTGTGCCGTAACAGGGTGTCAACTTGTGATATTCGGCTTTAAAACTGTTTTTGCTTGTGTCTTCTTTCCAAGTTGGTTTCAGTTGAGATCGGAATCCTTGAAGTATTTCATTCCGCCCCAGTCTGCCTGGATATCTATCCCCTTGTCGTTAATGTGGTAGAGGCTTACACCCGGCACCAGGGTTATAACTCCCGATTCATCCACGCCAACATCGCCCATTTTAAAGGTAACATTGGCAGATGCGGCGGCATTCAGACCTACGGTTATGAATTGTTTAAAAAGCGTTTCTGATGAGAAAATCAGAATCTGTCGGTATTCGTTGTATCCGACTCCGGGGCCTGTGCCCGCATTCAGCATGGTCATGAAAATGGGTTTTTTGTCAGAATTTTTAAACGCCACACCTCTACCTTTCCCACCGACGTACAAAATGATATTGTAGCCTGTATTGGAGAACACTGCATACCCATACGCTTTTTCAAGTACATCTTTTACTGTGGGCTCGTGCTTATATAACTCAAGCAGTGTGTCGCCCGCTGTTTTCAGGATGTGCTTCCTTTCCGTGGCCTTTTCCTCTTCCGTCAATGTGGCTGATTCAGGCTGATTGTCCTGATCGGTTTTACTTTTTGACCCGGCACAAGATGTGAGCGTTAAGCAGAGTGCAAAAAGGAGAAAAAGAGCAGTAGCAGAACAGATTGTTGGCCAATCTTTCATTTTAGATCTCCTTAATCCTCAAACCTGTCTCTTTCTTTCGGGGCAGGGGCAGGAAAGAGTTTGTTTGAGGTAATTAGTCACTTTGAGACGCCTGAGCGTGCCTTCTCAATGGCTTCCATTCCTTCGCTGCTCACGACCACGTCAATAGAAACCGACGGCGGTGTTTTCAATAGAATTTTGGTTCCCATGAGGGCACTTAATTTATCCGATCGCAGAAAAGCGTCCAATTTCTCACGATTCTCCCAGCGGGAAACCATATATAGCCGGTTTTCATCCTTTGAATCGCGCCAAAGGTCAGCTTGTTTACAACCGGATATTTTGTATAAACCCGCACTCATCGACAACAACGTTTGCTCCAGTTCTTTGTATTTCTCGGGCAATACATTAAAGGTAATTTTAAGAATGACCATTTCTCAAGTTCCTCCTCAGAGGTTAGGTCGAGTCAAGTGTGAAAAAAGCGAGCGGGAAATCCTGTTATTCATTTGAAGAGTGTCCAACCGGAAAAGCCCTTTGTCCCCTCCCGTCAATATAGGGGAAAATCATCTCTCTTTGAACCTAACCAATACAATTTATATGCCAATAACAGATTATAAGGAGCAATTCTACTTAACATGCTGAAAATGCAATGGTAAAAAATAGAAGAGGCTTAATCAATGGTGTTGCATCAAGGCAATAAAATCCGTGAAATATCTCAGATCCGAGATATTTCACAGATTCCCTGGTGGGGTATATGGGGCTTTATCAAATGAAGGCTCCAATGAAATGAAGGCTATGAAGTGATAGGAAATCAATAACCATGGTGTAGGCAACAATTGTTCAGTCGTATCATCTGCCTGTGTGTCTACGGATGCCCAACTTTTTTATCCGCGAGCGCAAGGTACCCGGATTCATATCCAAAACTTCAGCCGCTCCTGATTTCCCTTCAACTTTCCAGCCAACCCTATCGAGTACCCGCAGGATGTATTCACGTTCCATCTCAGCCATCGGTTTCAAATCATCTTTCTCTCGTGCGGTTACATCAGGCAGTTTTTCCAATGAATCGGCCAACCGTAACGCCGGTCCCGAGGAATTGATAACTGCCCGTTCAACAACATGTTTCAGTTCGCGGACATTTCCGGGCCAGTTGTAGCCTTGCAAAGTTTGGATGACTCTTGCTGGGATTTTCTCGATGGATTTGCCCATTTGTCTGCTGTATTGATCGACAAAGTGACGAACCATTGGCGGTATATCTTCCTTGCGTTCACGCAGCGGTGGCACGGTAATGGGATATACATTGAGCCGATACCACAAATCCTCTCGGAAGCGACCTTCTTTCATCTCCTTTTCCAAGTTGCGATTGGTAGCAGCGATAATACGCACGTTCACCTTGATTGTCTTCGAACCGCCCAACCGTTCGAACTCACCGTCCTCTATGGCCCGGAGCAACTTGGCTTGCAGCTCCAAGGGAAGCTCACCAATCTCGTCCAGAAAAAGGGTAGTGTTGTCGGCCAACTCAAAACGCCCGATCTTTATGGCCGTCGCTCCCGTAAAAGCGCCCTTCTCATGACCGAACAATTCGCTTTCAATCAGGTTGGTCGGCAGGGTGGCGCAATTAACCTTTACCAGTGGACGCTGATTTCGCAGACCTGCTGTGTGAATGGCTCTGGCGACCAGTTCTTTGCCGGTGCCGGTTTCTCCCAGAATGAGAACCGTGGAATCGATGGTCGCCGCCTGTTCGAGTCTATACAACACGTATTTTAGGGGTTCGCTGTTGCCAATAATGTTTTCATGGTTATGCTCAAGTTTGATCTCTTCCTGAAGATAATCCCTTTCGGCTTCAAGCCGATCTTTCAGTTCTTTGATCTCTTCATATGCAGTCAAGAGCTCCGCTTCAGCCTGCTTTCTGGCGGTCACATCCGATATGGAACCTGCTATCCGTACGGGATTCCCTTCTCGATCCCAGATTGCCTGGCCGCGCGCCAGAAACCAGCGGTACTCGCCCGATTTAATTCGCAAGCGGTATTCGACATTGTATGGAATACGCTCTTTAAGATGGCGTTCGACCGCAGTCCACGTGACGTCGGCATCCTCGGGGTGCAGATGGCTTTGGAAAGAATCTAGCGTACCGGGGAACTCCTCGGGCAAATATCCAATTAGTTCCTTGAAACGATCCGAGTAATAGACCGTGTCCGACGGGATGTCCCAGTCCCAGAGGCCGTCCGTAGAGCCTGCGACCGCCAGTGCGTATCGCTCTTCACTTTTATGCAACGCCTCTTCGACCCGCTTGCTCTCGGTAATATCCATGGCGTAAACAGCAATTCCTATTATCTTTTTATCAACATCAAAGACAGGGTAAACATTGTTGTCTAAAACCCTTCCTTCACGCTCATCTGTGAAGCGAACGGGCTTGCCGGAGCGAACAATTCCGTCACGTATGGTTTTTCTGAATTTAGCCACATCAGGCGGGAAATAATCGTCCACGGACACACCTATAAGTTCATCCGCACTTTTGCCGAGTCTTTGGGCTGCAATTTGGTTAATTGCAAGGATCTTTCCTTCCATATTTATTAATACAGCACTCTCTATGGTAGCGTTAAGGAGTGCTCGCAAGGCTTCATCTTTTTCTAACTCCTTGACACTTTGTTCAAATTCTTCATGACTGGGTTTTTTAGACATTAGGAAACCTTCCAATTGCTCCAAAAACAAACTCTTGCTCTGACCGGTTTAAATACCAAGAACGAGCTTGATATACTACATTAAGGCTTACCATTTGAAACTTATTGCGGTTTAAGTCAGTAATGTCCGGTTAGGTTCTTGCATGTGACCGATACCGTTTTTGTTCTTTGAAAAAAAATGAATCTGTAGAGCTATCGGA
>JABMQM010000231.1 GCA_013203195.1 Desulfobacteraceae bacterium
GGGCCGATGCGATGGCAGCATTCATGCTGGCTAACAGTTCAGGATCTTTTCATATCCTTTCAAGAGTTCGTAGTCCAGGCACCGTGGTTGGCCCGCCTTGTCTAAGAAATAGGTGCTTCGGCTGGGCACCACGAGAGCCCTGATCTGATGGCGATTGAGCATCTCCGGCAAATCCCCTTTTCGGTCGGTAAAAAAGGCGTCAATGAACGTATCCAGCTCAATGTTTTCACGCTCTTTCTGCTTGTTTTTCCTATCCTGGGCAAAAGAGAAGCCGTTCAGACTGACGAATAGGATCAAAAAGAGGAATATGACCGGGAACTTTTTCATTTTCATCTCTTGTTTTTTTATTCTTTGTGACAATGAAAAAGACTTTACTGGGGCTCGAATGACTTCATTATTCCAGCTTTACCATAAAATCCGACTTTGCGAGGATATTTAGTTGATATTGCATGATTTTTTGACTTAGAGAAGCTGAAATAAATGGCAGATATCTATAATTTTGGGTGGTGCCGAATCTTTGAGATATCCAGATGGTAGTTCCTGTGGCACACGAAGCTTAACCCAACTTCCCACAACTCCGCCATTGCTCATATTGACCGGAAAAAGGCGGTTAATCTGGCGCTAATTGAACGTTTTGCAGTCGCCCGGACTCTGTGGTAAAATGTTCCCAAAACCGGCTTTCATTTGGGTCGCGCCTTTTCAAGTATGGGTCTTGCAGTGTTGTTGGGTTCGGTGCTAAGTCCGGATGATCTGCTGCACAAGACTTATGCACGCTATATTTCAGCAACAGGGCTATCTGACCAGTTAACATTTGGATGGGTACACATGACTCGGACTGGGTTCACAATTGATTGGTAATCTTGCATAGAATCTTGCAGAATTTTTACCCTGCCTAAAGGAAAATCCCTCTTTTCTCGGTAGCGGGTATGATTGAGGACAGCATTCGCTCAGATTTGGGAGTATTTGTAAGGAAGATGCAGGGAATGCTACTCGAAGGGATGATTTTCCACTCGAACAAAAAGACACGCAGATCTAATAATAATCTCCGTGTCCCTTGTCGAGCCTCAAAGATGCCGTTGTTTATCCTGAATCAAATCTTTCTATTTCTTAAGTTGGAGATGATCAGCATCAAAAGATGCACGCGCATCCGAGAACCTCGTTGATTAAGTGCCTTGTCTAACTTCCTTTTTTAAAGTGTAACCTTTGGAGGCCTTTGGCCATCACGTGGTTTTTCTATCGGTGTTGAAGTTTATCGACACTTATTCATTAACTTTAATATAAGTCGGCAAAAACCAGAATCAAGAGGGAATGATTCGTTTTTTCACTGACCTAGAATTCACCATCTGTGTTCGAATCCTGGAAGAACTCCTGATGGAACCTTCCCTAAATTTGTGTTGTCAGGCCGGTTGTGCCATATTGACGCCCTGATAGATCAACCATTGGTCTGGCAGTATTGTCTTTCTCGATACCTT
The DNA here is from genome assembly GCA_013203195.1 of Desulfobacteraceae bacterium. Lineage (GTDB taxonomy): Bacteria > Desulfobacterota > Desulfobacteria > Desulfobacterales > UBA11574 > Desulfatibia_A. The sequence goes on from JABMQM010000231.1 coordinate 1,473, forward strand.
CAAAACCGGCTTCTATCTTTCAGACGGAAGCGCAATTCCCGCCGATCACACCACCATTAGCAATTATCAGGCTATTGTATCTAATTGATATACAAGAGATTTGTGGTTTAGAAGGCTTGCCCAAGATAGCAGATATCGCAACTGGCTGAACGCTAAAATACTGACCAGAAAAAGACCACCAATATCCCATCAATCAAACGGTTTGCCCTCGACAGTACGGTCTCCCTGAGAACGCGGCCCGTTCTATTTGCGTCCACCCTCGGTATGTGGTAAATTGGTCACAAAACCGGCTCATATTTGAGTCGCGACTTTCTCAAGTATAGGTTTTGCATTGTTGTTGAGGTCGGCCTGAATTTCGCCTGATCTGCTACGCAAGGTTAATGCAATTATCAACTGGAGTTTCACGCAAATCCTTAAGTTCTCTTATTCGTGAGCCTACGAAACAGCTTTTCGGTGGATCTATGGATTATCAAGTCGTCATTGTGGGTGCTGGTCCTGCTGGTATTTTTGCAGCACTGACTCTCGCAGACTTGGGCATAAAGGGGATTATGTTGCTCGAGCAGGGAAAGGATATCAGCAAGCGGGAACGACAAAATCCCGAAGACAGACTCTGCGGGTGGGGAGGCGCAGGCGCATTTAGCGATGGAAAGCTCACGCTTTCAACGGAAGTTGGTGGAGTCCTAAGAGAATTCATCGAAGAGGGGCCTCTGTACGAACTGTTGAAGAACACTGATGAGATTTATGCGGCTAATGGGGCGCCTGACCGCATTTTTGGCAAGAGTTCACAGCAATTGGAAAAGTTGGCTGATAGAGCCCGCCTGGCCGCCCTCGAACTCCTGCCGACCCGCATCCGTCATATCGGTACGGAGAATTGTCGGGCTGTCTTGGAACGTTTTAAAAAGTCTCTGTCTGGACGGGTAGACATACATA
>JABMQM010000232.1 GCA_013203195.1 Desulfobacteraceae bacterium
GCCGTCCCACAGAAACCCTCCCAAGAAAAAGACGGGGGATGCTAAAACCATGGGGTACAGTACGATATGAAACGGTAAAAAATTGTGGATAATCCTTTTGGTATAAACAGCGTTGCAGGACCAGAGAAACGAGGCCGTCAGAATCATCATATCCCCGATTTGGAAATCACCGGAGATGCCTTTCTTTTCCAAAAACACAAAAGCAACCCCGCCAAAACCCATGAGGATACCCAGGGTTTTTCTGATAGTAATGCGGTCTCCGGGAATAAAAAAATGTGCCAGAAACAGCACGAAAAAAGGCTGAATATTGAGCATAAGGGTGCCCCTGGAAGCGTTCGATTTGCTGAGCCCAAGATAAAACAGCGACAGTTGCACTACAAATGCTATGGAAATTAGCAGCAGTTGAGGTATCTGCTGTTTTTTGATATAAAAAGAACGGCCGGTAATACGTGCCCATAAAAAAATCGCCACCGAGGCGATTGTAAAGCGCAGACCGGCGGTAGTGAACACTCCCAGGCCCGTAAGGCTGATTTTAATGGCAACCGCATTGGCGCCGAAAAGGGTGCAAATGCATACCGTAAAAACAGCCGCTGGAAAAGAAAGGTCCTGATTTGAGGGTGAATTTTTGGTCATTTTTTAAATAAAAATAATTGCAGTTGCTGGTACCTTAATGCTATTTGAAAAATATAAACATAGCATTAAAGCATAACCGTGAATAGTTTTAATATTCAATAGTGTGAGCTTTCCTTTTTTAGTTGGAGGATTCCATATTGTCCCAAAAACCAACAGATAAACAACTAAAACCGCGGTTGAATCAATTTGACCATAAAGACTTTGAGCGCATGGAAACGATTCTGGCGGCGCTCAAAACCGGTCTGGCGCTCATCAATGCAGACATGACTATTGAATGGGTAAATGCCGAAACCCTGAAAATCTTACCGTGGGACGAGCTTGTCGGCAAGGTGTGCTATGAAGCAGCCGCGAAACGCGAAGAGCCGTGTGAAGGGTGCGGCGCCCTCAAAGCCTTTGCCGACGGACAAGTCCACGAAACAGAGCAGCACAGCCCGGTTGACGGGAAGTGGCACCACATCGTTACAGTCCCGATAAAAGATGAAACCGGCGCCGTCGTCCAGGTTTTAGAGAGTGTCACCGACATTACCGCTTTCAAACAGGCCGTGGAGGCCCGGGACCTGGCCTTGAAAGAACTTGAAGCCCTTAAAAATCGACTGCAAGAAGAAAATATTTACTTGAAAGATGAGATCCGGGACGCCCGCCTTTTTTCGGACATCGTCGGAACAAGCAATGCGCTGTTATATGTCCTTGCCCGCGTGAAGCACGTGGCGAAAACCGACGCCACGGTTCTGGTACTGGGTGAAACCGGTGTCGGCAAAGAACTGGTATCGCGGGCCATTCACGCAAGCAGCAAACGATCCGAGCGGCCGTTTATCAAGGTAAATTGTGCGGCATTGCCCAAGGAACTGATTGAAAGTGAGCTGTTCGGCCATGAACGGGGAGCCTTTACCGGCGCCTTTCAACAGCGCAAGGGCCGCTTCGAACTGGCAGACGGCGGGACGCTGTTTCTGGATGAAATCAGCGAGATACCTCTGGAAACACAGGCAAAGTTCCTGCGCGTCCTTGAAGACGGAAAGTTTGAACGTGTCGGCGGCAGCCGGACATTGACGGCGGATGTGCGTTTGATCGCCGCCACCAACCAGGATTTGAAGAAAAAAATCGCAGGCGGCCTCTTCCGGCCGGACCTTTATTATCGTTTAAATGTTTACCCCATCTCGGTTCCGCCGCTACGGAAACGGCCCGAAGACATACCCCTGCTGGTGGAACATTTTATACCTCGGATTGCCTCACAAATCGGAAAACAGATCGATCAGGTTCCGGTTCAAATGATGGAACAGTTAAAGGCATACGATTGGCCCGGAAACGTGCGGGAACTCAAAAACGTTCTCGAGCGGGCTATCATTACCGCATCCAATTCCGTGCTGCCGCTGCAGAATCTCATCGCCCCGGCAACGAAAAGCCGGCCGGAAAACGCCGATGCCACAGAGAGTCTATCCACCCTGGACGATATGGAACGCCGACACATCCTCACAGTCCTTAAAAAAACCGACTGGCGTATCAGCGGCCCCGATGGAGCCGCAAAGATACTCGGTTTAAATCCCAGTACGTTGCAGTCGCGATTAAAGAAATTGAATATTAGGCGACCCTGATTTATTAAAAGAAGTCTCCCTGCGCCCGCACCTCTAAAACCCAAACCCCAAGCACCAAATTCCAAATAAATTCGAAATCTCAATATCCAATGGTTTAATTATTAAACACGTTTAGAATTTTGAATTTTGGTAATTGTTTTTTGTTTGATATTTGTGATTTGCTTTTTGGAATTTCAACTGCACACCTTTTGGCGCGGTATTTCGCTGGCGACATTTCGCTAATTTACTATATTTCGCGAAAACAAACCCTCCCTTTCTTGCCTTTCCGCAATAAAAATCAGGCTTAATTTAAATTAATTACAGCATGTTATACATTTTAGCCCAAAACTGACAAAACCTGGTACAGTCGTTGCAGAGAACAACCATAAAACTTATCACTAATTATAAAAAGGTGACACAATGGTCGGCTTAGAAATCCGGGTTCTGTTGGAAAAGGAAAAGCGCAAGGAATTTTTGCAAGCCTTTGATCTTTTGTCAAAACCACCAGAGAAAGACGATGCCTGCGTCGCAAAAAACCTTTATGAAAATGTCGCTGAAGACGGCCGCTTTATATGGGTAGAACGCTGGAAGGATTTAAAAACGCTTAATAACTATATGTCTTCGGATCATTATCGATCGCTCTTAGGCGCCATCGAGGTGTTAGGGGAACTGGTAGAAATGCAGCTGTTTGAGTTCAAGGATCTTCCGGAGAGTATAACCTAAGCTGAACGTTTTAGGTTTTAAGTGTTAGGCTTTAGGTTGTACATTCCGTTTATTTACAGTTACTTAAAACGTTGTAAGAAGGGAAAATATTACTTTTTGCAAAGCCATCAATGATCAAATTTAATAAGGTGAAAGGAGACAACATGCGTTGTAAAATCTTTTTAATCTTTCTTGTAATTTTACTCTCAGCCGGCAATGCCCTGGGGCAGGGATCAGAAAAGCAGTCGCCTCCCGAGGCTCAAGGGGGCGGTGAAGACCTGGCCGCAAAGACGCAGAACCCTGTGGGAGCCATGTACAGCCTGCCATTCAAGTTTACCTTTGATTATGGCGCGAACAACGGCGATGCCACTTTCTTGAACATTCAGCCGGTGATTCCAATAACTGTCGGCAACTGGAACCTGATCAATCGTGTGATTATGCCGCTTATCGACCTGCCCGGTCCTGTCTCGGGAACGCCCGAAATTCCGAACCCTGTCCAGGGTGACGGTGCCTCCGGGCTCGGTGACATCAACTACTCTGTCTTTGTTTCGCCGGCTGAGCCGGGCAAGGTTATCTGGGGTATCGGCCCTTCAATCATGCTGGATACAGCCTCCAGTGACCAGTTGGGCTCCGGCAAATGGAGCGCCGGTCCCACAGCAGTAGTCCTTATCCAGCCCAAGCCGTGGACCATGGGTCTGCTCGGCCGGCAGATCTGGGATTTTGCGGGTGATTCGGATCGCAACAGCGTCAATCAACTGCTCCTGGAACCTTTCATAAATTACAACCTCGATAAGGGCTGGTACTTGATCACCGATATGATCCTTACCGCGAACTGGCAGGCGGATTCTTCTAATCGCTGGACCATACCCCTGGGCGGCGGCGCGGGTAAGATGTTTGCAATCGGCAGTCAGAAAATGAATACAAAGCTTGAAGCCTATTACAATGTTGAAAAACCGACTGGTGCCCCTGACTGGTCCATGAGTTGGACGCTTCAGTTTTTGTTCCCCAGATAAAATCGGTGCCCGATTTTATGTAGCGCGGCTGCGCCGCTTTGTTAGAGAAAATCATATTAAGATAGCGGATTTTTATAAGGTACATCAAACAACCATTGACCCTAAAATAAGGAGGACGAAGAATGAAAGGAATGATTTCATGGAAAACGTTTACTGTGGCTGTGGTGGCTGTCTTGGGCCTGTGTCTGGCTTGTCCGGCGGTTTACGCGGCAAAACAGAAACCCAACATCCTGGTGATATGGGGAGATGACGTCGGCTACTGGAACGTTAGCGCTTACAACCAGGGGATGATGGGCTACAAGACGCCCAACATCGACTCCGTGGCGAATGAGGGAGCGCTCTTCACCGACTGGTACGCTCAGCAGAGCTGTACCGCCGGGCGGGCGGCTTTTATCCTCGGCCAGCACCCCTTCCGTACGGGACTGCTCACCATCGGGATGCCCGGCTCGGACCAAGGGATCGGCGACGAAATGGTGACGCTCGCCACACTCCTCAAGCCCCACGGCTACACGAGCGGTCAGTTCGGCAAGAACCACCTCGGTGACCGGGACAAACATCTGCCGACGGCCCACGGTTTTGATGAATTTTTCGGTAATCTCTATCATCTCAATGCCGAGGAAGAGCCGGAGACCTACTATTACCCGAAAGACAAAAAATTCAGAAAAGAGTTCGGCCCGCGCGGCGTGATCCACAGTTGGGCTGACGGCAAGGGCGGCCAAAAAATCAAGGACACCGGGCCCATGACGAGCAAGCGCATGGAGACGGCGGACGACGAGTTCGTCGACGCGGCGATCGACTTCATCGACCGGGCCCACAAGGCCAAGAAACCCTTTTTCACATGGGTGACCACGACGCGCATGCACGTCTTTACCCACCTCTCCAAGGAGTGGAAAGGCAAGAGCGGCATCGGCCTCTATCCCGACGGCATGCTCGAGCACGATGACGACGTCGGCCGAATCCTCGCCAAGCTCAAAAAGCTCGGCATTGATGACAACACCATCATCTTCTACTCCACCGACAACGGTGCCGAGACCTTCACCTGGCCCGACGGCGGCACCATCCCCTTTCACGGCGAAAAGGGAACGACCTGGGAGGGCGGCTTTCGCGTGCCCGCCTTCATCAAGTGGCCCGGTGTCATCAAGCCGGGAACGAAGCTCAATGGCATCGCCTCCCATGAAGACATGATCCCCACCCTGCTGGCGGCCGTTGGAGAGCCGAATATCAAGGAAAAACTCAAAAAAGGGCATACCATAAACGGCAAGCGGTACAAGGTCCATCTAGACGGCTACAACCTCCTTCCCTGGTTCAAGGGAAAGGTGAAGAAATCACCACGGGCAGAGATCATGTACTTCGATCAAGTGGGGAACCTCAACGCCATCCGCTACAACGATTGGAAGCTCCACTTCGCCTACCTCGAGGGGAACATCGCCTCCGCCGTTCGTGTCCAGACGGCTTGGCCGAAGGTCATCAACTTAAGGGCCGACCCTTTCGAGAGGGCCTGGCACGAGTCGGAGATGTACCTCCGCTGGATGGTCGATAACATGTGGCTCTTCGTGCCCGCCCAGGTCTTTACCAAGCAGTGGCTGGAATCTTTCAAGGAGTTCCCGCCGCGAGGCGGCAACACGCTGGGTATCGACGGCGTCGTCAAGCAGCTTGAGAATCCGGCATCGAGGCAGTAGTTTTGATCAGCAGGGGCGGCGGGCGGTATGGTCACCGTACCGCCCGCCATCCTCTTGGAACAGGAAAGTAATGGACTCTGACGACCATAAAATGTTACCGTCGCCAGCAAAGGCGTTAATCTTAAGAGAGAAAGGAAAGAAATTTATGAAAAAGTTAAGTCTCGTATTTTTGGCCGTCACGGTACTTCTATTCACAACGGTTCCGGCCCTGGCCGGAGATGATTTGGTTCAGACTGTGGTCAATGGATGTAACAAAGAACTTGAAACCTATTGCAAGGATGTGACACCCGGCCAGGGGCGTGGATTGGCCTGCCTTTACGCCCACAGCGACAAGCTGTCCGGCCAGTGTGAGTACGCCCTCTACGATGCCGCTGCGCAGTTGGAGCGGGCCGTGGCCGCACTCAGCTATGTGATTAACGAATGTGGCAACGACCTGCAGAAGCTTTGCAGCGGGGTTCCTGCCGGGAACGGTCGGCTGCTCAACTGCCTTGAGAAAAACGACAGCAAGGTCAGCGGGCGCTGCAAGCAGGCACTAAAAGATGTTGAGTTAAAATAAAGAACTGCTTTCAAAAATTATGCCTCACGCCAAGGCGCAAAAACGCCAAGATTCATTTCTCTTCTTTGCGCGCATTGCGTCTTGGCGGTAGATGATCGAAACAAGTATCAGGGCTTTCATTGTTTGAAGTGTTTTTGATAGAACAGTGGAAGTCAGGATCAGTGGGTTAACCGGAATTGCTCTGCCAATTCCGGTAGCTGATGGACGGGCCAGACAGAGATCTTCTCGTCTGCCGGATAGCTGTGCTGTCCGGGATAAATGATCTATAGATGATGGAGATTCAGGTCATCAAGTGCGATGCGCATCGACTTATTTACCTTGAAAATTAGGAGTGCCAATCCCAATTTTCAAGGTAAAAAGGAAATTATATGAAAAAGCAACTGACAAGATTGTTAATAGTGGTGCAGTTGTCCCTGTTTTTAGCAGCGGTACCTGCTATTGTTTTTGCTGCCGAAGATTTTCAGCCGCTGATCGGACGCTGGCAGCGTACCGACGGCGGTTATATCATCGAGATCCGCAGCATCGCGCCGGACGGCAAAATCACGGCCGGGTATTTTAACCCGCGCCCCATCAATGTGGAACAGGCCCAGGCTTCCATGCAAAAAGACCATATCAAGGTTGAGGTGAAACTGCGTGATGTTGGATACCCCGGCTCTGCCTACACTCTGGCTTATACGCCGGACAAGGATGCCCTTTTAGGATACTATTATCACGCGGTTTCCGGTCAGTATTTTGAGGTAGTTTTTATCCGGGCAAAGTAAAAAATCCGGCCCCGGAGGACCCGGCATTAAGTACACCCCGGAAGGGTGAACCCTGTCCCAAATGAACTAAATTAAATTCCAAACATCAAATCACAACTATCAAATAAATCACAATGACCAAAAGGGGAAATCCCAAATAACAAAATACAAATAACAAATAAATTCCAATGACCGAAAAAACAGATAACAAACAAAAGAATAAAAAAATAGTTTTAGCCCTTGTTTGGAATTTGAGACTTGGAATTTGTGATTTATTTGAAATTTGGTGCTTGTAGTTTGGAGCTTGTCTGTTTTTTGGTGCTTGGAATTTGGGATTTAGAATTCTAATATTCCAGTGTTCCGTTATTTTCCCGCTTTCAGTGGGACGAGCGAAGCGAGCTAACTTATAAGGTGGTTTTAAGACATGCAAAGACTCATAAATTTTTTAAAGACTACGGCCCAGGGGGGTCTCTTTGTTCTGCTGCCGCTGTTGCTTCTATTTCTTTTGCTGGCAGAAGTGATGGAGCTGCTGGTGGGTATCGCAACCCCGATTGCCAACCTTTTGCACCCAGGAGCCTTTGATGAAGCCAAATTCCCGGTTATCCTGGCGCTGCTGCTGCTCTTTGGCACCTCCTTTGTGATCGGGCTTTGGCTGCGCTCAAAAACGGCCAAACGATTCGGCTACTGGATCGAGGGCAAGACAGTCGGCCGCCTGCCGGGCTACAGGTTTCTAAAAAGCCTGGTCACCGGCCTGTTGGGAGCCGAAGATGCGGCCGGATTCAAACCGGCCATGCTCGTTTCTGCCGAAGGCCAGCGTGAATTCGCCTATGTTGTCGAAGATCACGGCAATGGCCGCTTGACCGTACTTGTGCCGTGGGCTCCCACGGCCTTTGCCGGTTCAGTCAAGATCGTCGCCAAGGATCAGATTGAGCTGCTGGACGCCGGCCTCTCCGATGTATCATTGGTTCTGAACCATCTTGGCTTGGGTGCCCGCGATCTGCTTGGTAAACATACCGTCGGCACCTTATCGTCAGCCAGTTCTTCTGAAGATGTCTCTGGAAAAGGAGAGAGCCCATGACCGCGGGCATCATCACCGAAACGGAACCAGGCCAAATGCGTTGGCGCCTGCGCCTGGGTCTTGTTGTACTTGTTATCGGCTTTCTGAGCCCCCTGTTAATCCCCCTGGTTTCCGCCAGCGCATTGCCGACAAAATGGAAAACCGTCATTTCCGGATTGCTTGCCGTCGGCATTCCCGAGCTATTCAGTATCTTAGCCATTGCCATAATGGGTAAGGCCGGTTTCAATTATATTAAAAAGCGCTTTTTCGCCTTCTTGAAAAAGCACGGACCGGCGGACAAGGTGAGCCGTACCCGCTACCGTATCGGACTGGTGATGTTTGGACTTCCCATTTTTTTCGGCTGGCTGGCGCCGTATGTTCCAATCGTCATTCCGGGTTATGATCTGCAGGGATTGATGGTCAATCTCATTGGCGATCTGATGTTTATATCCAGCCTGTTTGTTCTGGGCGGTGACTTCTGGGATAAAGTCCGAGCGCTGTTTGTATACGGGGCAACGGCCAAGTTCCCTGAGCCTTCGTCCACTTGAAAGAGAGGGGACTTAAGTTTCGCACCCTAATATTTCAAGTAATTGCACGATGCGAAACTTCGCTGTGCACTAAAAGGAGAAAACAAAATGATGAAAGCGGCCAGGCAAAAAAAGAAACTCAGCTTGTCTGCTAAGATCATGATCGGAATGGGTCTTGGTTTTGCGGCCGGGATTTTCTTCGGAGAGTATTGCGCAGCCCTGCAAATTGTCGGTGATGCTTTCATCCAGCTCCTTCAGATGACCATTTTGCCGTATATTACGGTTTCCATGATTTTAGGCATTGGAGGGTTGACTTCTGACCAGGCGAAACTGATGGCCAAAAAAACCGGCCTGCTTCTTCTACTGTTTTGGGGCATTTCTTTTGTGATGGTATTGCTGCTTCCGCTTTCGTTTCCGGAATGGGAGTCTGCCGCGTTCTTCAGCTCGTCTATTGTAGAGATTCCGAAAAAAGTGGATTTCCTCAGTCTGTATATTCCATCCAATCCCTTTTCCTCACTGGCCAACAACGTCGTTCCGGCAGTGGTGCTGTTTAGCATTCTAATGGGAATCGCTTTGATGGGCATGGAAAAAAAGGACACGCTGTTAGATGCATTGGCCATTGCTTCCCAGGCCCTGATTCGAATGACGAATCTTATCGTCAACCTGACCCCCATCGGTGTGTTTGCCATAACGGCAGCGGCGGCCGGCACGATGACCGTTGAAGAATTCGGCAGGTTGCAGGTATATCTGGTCAGCTTCAACGTTGCCGCCCTATTGCTGACATTCTGGATCCTCCCCATGATGGTAACGACTGTCACGCCCTTTAAATATCGGGACATCGTGGGGCTTACCCGTGATTCCCTGGTAACGGCGTTTACCACCGGCAACCTGTTTATCGTCTTGACCGTTTTAACGGAAAACTGCAAGCAGCTATTTGAAAAATACGACCTGAAAGAGGAGAAGACCGATTCCTATGTGGACGTCATCGTTCCGATTTCGTTTAACTTCCCCAATACCGGCAAGCTGCTGATGCTTGTGTTCATTCTCTTTGCCGCCTGGTTTTCGGGCAGCACATTGTCTTCGATGCAATATCCCACGTTCGTATTTGCCGGGTTGCTCAGTTTTTTCGGAGGCGTAGATGTTGCCATGCCGTTCATGCTGGACCTGATGCACATCCCTGCCGATATGTATCAGCTTTATGTGGTGACCGGTATCATCAACGGGCGCTTTGCTACCCTGCTGGCGGCCATGAACCTGGTCATTTTCACCCTTATGGCTACAGCCTCGTTGAGCGGTGTGATGACCATCAGCAAGAAAAAATTGATAAACTATGTGGTTATCACGCTGCTGTTGACAGCCGGTTTAATCGGTGCCACCCGCTGGTACTTCAGTATCGCTGTGAAAAACGTCTATGAAAAGGACCAGGTGATCGCCAACATGCAGTCCCTGGTATTCCCGACACCCAGGGAAGTTTACAAAGAAATCCGTAAAGACCTTAAACCGGTCGATCTCAGCAAACCGGCATTACAAAGGATACGGGAATCCGGTGTTTTGAGAGTGGGGTATAATCCCGAAAGCATGCCCTTTACCTATTTCAGCGAAATTGGTGAGTTGGTGGGGTTGGATGTGGATATGGCCCAATTGTTGGCCCGGGAGTTGAAGGTCAAGCTCGAATTTTTCCCCGTCAACCCGGATACCATGGAGGAGCAGCTCCAATCCGGCCAGATTGATCTGGTCATGTCCGGAGTGGTCGTCACGACACCTCGTTTGGAGAAAATGGTCTTTTCAGACCCTTATATGGAAGCTACGCTTTGTTTCATTGTCCCGGACCATCGCCGTAATGAGTTTGTAACCGACACGGCCATCAAGAATATTTCCGATTTGAAGATCGGTATCCCGGGCGCCGACGACTACTTCTTTGATAAAATTAAAACATATCTGCCCCGGGCTGAAATCGTTGAAATAAAGTCGATACGCGACTTTTTTGAAACCAATGAACATCAAATCGACGCGCTCTTGATGCATGCTGAAGGTGGTTCGGCCTGGACGCTGCTTTACCCCAAATTTCAGCCGGTGGTACCTGTTCCGGATGTGGCCAAAATCCCCCTGGCTTATCCGGTTGCCGGCCGTGACAGGGAATTTGCTGATTTTTTGAGTCAGTGGATCAAGCTTAAAAAGAATAGTATTGAATATCCTATGTTGTACAACCACTGGATCTTGGGGCTGGATGCCGTTCCCAAACAACCGCGCTGGTCCATTATCCGTGATGTGCTCAAATGGGTAGAGTAAAGAATTCGGCCCATAGGACCAGGCTTTGGTTTACACCTGGAAGGGGCTGTTTTCTTGCAAGTTGAATAAGTTTGAAGTGACTATGTCTGGTTAGCCGGGTAACCGGTTAGCCCGTTGTCCGGTATGAAATTACGGGCTAACGGGCATAACGGGCC
>JABMQM010000233.1 GCA_013203195.1 Desulfobacteraceae bacterium
GCCCTACCCGAGGCTGGACATAGTGCAGACAAAGACGGCTTGCGTCTGTTCTCTGTGCATGCAGGCCTGGTGAGCTGTGGATCTGGATTCTTTCGACAGAACTCGACGGACGCACGCGCGGCTCTGGCCATGGTGCGCAATGCATCAGATGTGCTTGTATTGCTCCTTGAAGGTGGACACACCACAGTTGCCGGACGTCTCGCAGGTGCGTTCCGAAATATCGGACGTGACCGTATTGCCGACGATATTGTCAAAACAATGCAAACCGCAGACTACGACATTCGTGAAAAAGATCCATTCGAAAACACAATAAATCTGATCCTACCAGCGCGCGAACAGTCAACCTACGTGAACCGTATTCGCCTAATGTGGCAACAGATGCGAGAACCAATCCTCAAACAATTTCCGGCCGCCCCTGGCCGGCCTTCCGACATCGCTGCCTATCTCAAGGCAGCCGATAATATTTACGTTATGGACGCTTATCACTCGTTGTCCATTGAAGGCTACCTGGTCAGCCCTGAGCTGATCGAACGGGTCCGCAGTGGCGAGTGGAATCCGGATGAAAACAAGGATGACCGCGAACACCGTAATGCCTTAGCTGCACGTGGGTACTGGCAGGCCTATCAGGCGGTCCGCGAAAGCGTACGCAAGGTGCTGGAGGGCGAAAATCCTGGAGCAGTCAGCGATGATGATCACGGTAACTGGTACCGTGAAATGTTTGGACCTGGCGTAACAGCCGGCTTCTTGCGGACAGCGGACCTCGCCGGCTACCGCAACGACCAGGTATATATCCGCCGCTCGATGCATGTGCCACCACGTTATGAAGCGGTGCGAGACTGTATGCCGGCATTCTTTGATTTGCTGAAAGAAGAGCCGGAACCCTCGGTACGTGTTGTTATGGGGCACTTCATGTTCGTATATATCCATCCGTACATGGATGGCAATGGCCGTATTGGAAGATTTCTTATGAACGTGATGCTCGCTGCGGGCGGGTATCCCTGGACCGTTATTCCACTGGAAAAACGAGACGACTATATGGATGCGTTGGAAAGGGGGAGTGTGGAACAGGATATTGCATTGTTTGCAATTTTTCTTGGGCGCCTCGTTTCTGAAAGTTTTTAAGGTGCCGATTTGGCACCTCAAGTTTAATGCCGGTCAATGAAGATAATCTGCGCTAATCCGCGTAATCTGTGGATAATTAATTTCTTAGCGCCTTTGCGTGAAACAGGTGATACAATGAATCGAGAAATAAAACAAATCGAGTTCAAAGACGAGTTTACGGATTGTCCTGAATGCGGCTACAAAGACGGCTTTCACAGTGTGTTCAAAAAAGACGGCAGCACAACCAAATGGCTTTTCATCTGCCCGAGCTGCCACACAGTATTTGATATCGGCTTTACCGTACCGGGCTGATCGTCTGAAAGTCAAAAGTAGTCTTGACCCGTTTATTACAGAACTGAACCCTGCTTGTTGGAGTGAAACGCAAATCCCGTTATCGGGGCCCCGTTAAACACGGGAGAAACAGGCATTTTATAACCCTTATTGCTTTTGTGAGGTAATTATGGAATTTCGCATGCTAGGCACTTCCGGAATTAAAATATCCTCGATCATTATGGGAACATGGCAGGCCGGCAAGGAAATGTGGGTCGGCATAGATGATACTGAATCGACAAAGGCTATAAAAGCAGCCTATGATGCGGGTATCACGACATTCGACACGGCAGAGGTGTATGGTGACGGACATTCAGAAAAAATCGTTGGAAATGCCCTTCAAAATGTGCGTGACAATGTCGTGATTGCCACCAAGGTGTTTTCGAATCACTTGAGTCGCCAACAGGTCATCGATGCGTGTCATCGATCTTTAAAAAACCTTAACACCGACTATATAGACCTCTACCAGATCCATTGGCCGCCGGGTTCCTTTGGCGCCAAACACGTCCCCTTGGAAGAAACCATGGGAGCCCTGACCGACTTGAAAGCACAGGATAAAATTCGCGCAATCGGTGTTTCCAATTTCTCTAAATCCCAAATGGAAACCGCTGCAAAATACGGAAAAATCGACAGCCTCCAGCCGCCGTATTCGTTGTTTTGGCGCCAGGTTGAAACAGATGCGTTGCCGTACTGTCTTGAAAACAATATCACGGTGCTGGCGTATTCTTCCATGGCCCAAGGGCTGCTGACCGGAAAATTCGGCCCGGACCATAAATTTGCTAAAGGGGACCACCGTTTCAGAAACAAACTGTTTCAGCCGGAAAATTATGCGCGGGTCCAGAAGGCATTGGAAAAACTCCGTCCCATAGCAAGCGCCAATAATATCACTTTGGGGCAACTGGCCCTTCTCTGGATTATTTCCCGGCCCGGAATATGCGCCGTCGCTGGTGCCCGCAACGCCGAACAGGCCGCTCAAAATGCCGCCGCCGCAAACGTCCGTCTGTCTGAACAAGATCTGGCGGCGGTCGATGAAATCGGAAAAACGGTCACCGATCCATTGGATGACGATCCGGTGATGTGGAAATGGTAAGAGCTTTTGTGTTTCTGGGCTCCTGTTAAATAAAGAAAGAATACGGGTACACAGTAAAGGAGAAACAAAAAGCTTACGGCAAGAGGATGAATTAGTTGCGGATTTTCAAGGTCTTGAATCATGTATCCTGAATCATGCATCCAGCAACGAGTGACAAGTGCTCAGTAAGCAGCCGCCTACGCAATGCTACGTCGTGCCAAGGTAGGCAGTTACAACTGACAAATAACAATTGACAAGTTACAAACAAATCTAAGGGGCTTCCCGGAAGTCCCCTACTAAAGGAGGAACGGCATATGGTCAGCCAGGTCGAGATCAAGAATATGGCATTGTTCTGCGATTTCGAGAATATCGCTCTGGGCGTGAAAGACTCCAAGTATGCAAAGTTCGACATCCAGAAAGTGCTCGAACGCCTGCTGCTCAAGGGCAGCATCGTCGTCAAGAAGGCCTACTGCGACTGGGAGCGCTACAAGGAGTTTAAGAAGGTCATGCACGAGGC
>JABMQM010000234.1 GCA_013203195.1 Desulfobacteraceae bacterium
ATGGACGGAATAATTTATACGCTTCAAGATTTTTTTCTGCACACCAAAAGTATCACCTACCTGCTGATGGCGCCGGCCTTACTTGGATTTGTCGGTTTCTGGATCTTTCTATCTAAAAACGATGAAGAAGAATAGGTCCGCCGGTAAAAGAAACGGCTGGTAAACGTCTCCGGACAGAAGAAGACCCCTGCCCGTCCTCTGATTGACGGCAGGGGTTTTAATTTATCAGACATTTAGCCTTCAAAAGCGGTCTTGGATCCACAAGATGTTTTGAAAACCATTTCTTATAATCATCAGTTCCCAGTGCCAGGGAAAAAATTTCGGTGAAGTGCAGGGTCGGGACCGTCGGTTTTACGGTAGGACGAACTTCCAGATTCATATGGCACATTGCACAGGCTGTGATGATAAAATCTGCACCTGCATCTTGGGCACCGCGAATAATTTTGTTTACCAGCGGCGTTACAATATCCGGACGGGCAACCGACAGGAAGGTGCCGCAGCATTGGGAAGTATAGGCCCATGGCAGAGAGGTGGCTCCTAAGGAAGAAAGAATTCTTTCCATCAGACCGTGATATTTTGTATCGCGGGGCAGTGAGGGAGGGCGTGCCAGCATACATCCGTAGTAGGTTACGAATTTTAGCCCCTTTAGTTTTTGGATCTGATCTTTGGAAAAACTTAAAAGGTTTTTTTTATCTAAAAGTTCAAAATAATGCTGAATTTTAAGGTTAGGATCGAACGGTCGTCCCCACGTTTCTTCATATCTGATACGTGCTTTTTCATCATTTTGCATATGATGTTGAGCTTCGCGCAGCCGCAAAAGGCAACTCGGACATGCGATTGCCAGCGGCCTGCCGGGAGGCGCTAAGGAAATATTGCGGGTTGCCAGGTCAAAAGCAAGTTCGGAATTGATACAGTGTGCTGATGAGCTGCCGCAACAACTCCAGTCATCAAGTTCTACCAGGTTAATGCCGAGGCGGTTGAACAAATTTATAAGCGAAAGATTATTTTCAGTTGCAGTGGAAGCCAGGGAACAACCGGGAAAATAGGATACATCGATGGCAGATTGCTTATTCATAAACAACTCCGTCTGGTTGAGGCTGAAATGTTTTTTGGATTTGTTCGATAGCTTTGACCTTTGACGGCTTCAAATGCAGTTTCCGTTTAGCAAACATTTTAGTCCCTACAAGAATGTCGGAAAACCAGTCCCATTTACGAGCCTTGTATCGCAGCATAATTTCCAGTTTGTGGGTTCGCCCGTGACGTTTGATGGTATGCAAGACATCCCTGTGAAAGTTTAAGATGTCCGGTTCCGCCACACAAGCTCCTTCTTTGATAGCTGTTTGGCGCAAGGCGTCCATAAAAGCGGACATATCGATTGCCATGGGGCACTGAATCGAACAGGTGTGACAGCCGACACAAAGCCATATGGTCGAGCTTTCCAGGGCTTCCTTTCTAAAGCCCAATTGAACAAGACGGATGATACTGTTAGGCGGGTAGTCGGTTGCCAGGTGAAACGGGCACCCGCCGGCACATGTTTGACAATGGAAACACCTGTTAATGTCTACTCCGTGTTTTTGTTTGATTTCCGCAGCAAAATTTAAATCCAGATCCTTTGTTTTTACAGGGGCTATTAATGAGGAATTTTGGTTAGTCTCCATGGTGTTCTTTGATTCCTTTTTTGTAAACGTTTAAAAGCAAAAAAGCCCTTGGCGTTTATAAGCCTTTTCAGGCGGGTTTTTGCAGTAATTGGCCGCTGACACCGGATGGCTTCATAAAACCCTACGCAAATTGCTACATTGTAGGACTTTTGTCAAGGGGTAATTTAATAAAAATGCATCCAAACAGCGCATACCGGAAACCGCTATAATTTCAAAAAATTCCAAATATATTCAACTCTTATATTTATTTATCGGCAATTTCAGCACAAAATTAAATTAAAGATTGATGGTTTCGTAAAAAGCAAAAATTTTCCTTTTTACGAACATTTTTAGTTTTAGGTTTAAGTTTTAAATATTTGCAAATAAATGTAGAACCATAACCTAAAACGTGATGAATTCGACTTTTTACGACGCCATCATTATTGACTGCACACAATTATTGGTGTATCTATCGTTCTTTATTTTATTGTTTGTAAAAAAGGGAGGAAGCCAAAATGCCATCACAATCCCGCATGGAGCTGGAAATAGCAGAGGCCGAGTGCAAAAGGAAGCTGGAAGAGGCAGAAAAGCTGGGTCACAAAGAGGGTATTGCGGATGTTTGCGGAAAACTCGGCACTATTTACATAACTCTTGGTTATCTGGATAAAGCCGAAGATATGTTTAAAAAGAGCCTGGAAATGGAAGAAAAGCTGGCCAACAAAGAGGGTATGTCATCAGATTACGGGTATTTGGGTACTGTTTACCAAATGCGCGATGATCTGGAACAAGCCGAAAACATGTTCAAAAAAAGCCTTAAAATCAACCAGGAACTGGGCCGCAAGCAGGGCATGCTAACGGTTTACGGCAAACTGGCCGAAGTTTACTATACCCGTCGTGATTTGGATCAAGCCGAGGCCATGTTTAAAAAGCAACTGGAAATGGAAGAAGAGCTGGATAACAAAGAGGCCATAGCGAAAATTTATGGTTTTTTAGGAGATATTTACCGCCTCCGTCTTGATTTTAATCAAGCCGAAGAACTGTACAAAAAGAGCCTGCAGCTTTTTGCAGCTACCGGAGCCGGGCAGATGGTAGAGCTAATGCAGGAAATGCTGGCCAACTTAAAAAAGAGGAAAGTATCTTAACAATCTAATCGGGGCGGCGGGGAGTTTCATGCCTTGAACAGCTTTATGACATTTACAATAATAGGAAGTAAAAATACCCATACAATAAAGGAAACAATACCAGCAAACATACCGTGATAATTATCATAACTTAATTCAAGTAATTCTGTAACTTTAGGCAAATAATTCAATATCAAAAATAAAAGCGAGTCTCCCGGCAAAAAAAAGAGTTGAATAAATATCTCAATGATATCACTCATAGTAAAGATACCATCAGAGTTCATATCAGCCACAAATTCCCAAGGTTTTACTGCCATTAGTTACTCTCCAATAATATGAGTTCTGTCTCCATCGCGTGGAAAAGGCTCAATTCAGTGTTATTGGTTATTAAGCTTGAGAATTTGAGAAGGTATAATCAATTTCATAAATGGAAAACCGGCCTTTTGGGTCAGAAATAGCCATGCCGTGTGCCGGCACATCTGACAATGGATTCCAGCCGATCATTGCGATAGCAGGCCATTACTGGAATGGAGTTTTCATCGGACGCTCTTTTCAGTTTGCGAAGATACTCTACCGTAGCCTCGATAATCTCTTTATCCAGTTGAAAGCGATCTGCAAATTCTTCAACTGCATACTTGCCCCAATCTTTCATGATCTCTTCAACCTGTTCAACCGTAGGCAGTTTCTTAGCGGCAGGGACAGTCATAGTATTCACCATTAAACTAATTTAGGCTCCTTTTATTCTCTTCATTCTCTTCATTCTCTTCATCGTTGCTTTTCTCTCCTGCCACCCGGCAGGCATCTCGCATTCACGTTTGAATGCCAAGTTTGGGCAGGATATAGAGTTGCAGAAGAAAATAGCAACCGATTACTATCAGAAAAATAATTGATGTTTTCATCAAACCTCCTTTTTATTTGCCGAATTGAATCGGATAATCCAAAATACATCTGCAAGAAAGACTTGCTGATTGAGACCCCTCTGTACGACATATAGCGAAGATACCATATAAAAAGCAACTAAAGAAAGAGACAAAACAGTTCTGTTTTAATCTATGCCTTTCGCGCTCCGTACGACCCGGGCATGGAAAAAACAGGTGAAATCCTGCCACCACACAAAGCCGAATTCTACGTCCGCGTACCAGGCCGCAACATAGGATTTTTTATCCGCGCTCCAGATTCTCTGTTTGGCAGGGTCAAATATGGGTTCCAGGCAAAACTGGTATGGATCCGCATTCTCAATGAACAGAGACATGAGTTCGTTCACAGTGGGCAGCCGCCAGTCTGAAAATCCGGCAAAAGCCTTCCTGTTCAACGAGTTAGCATAGTCTTGCGCTTCGTTCCAGGTCCCCGGATAGGGTGACCCTCCTTGTTCCCACAGAAGATTTGTGGTTGCATCCAGGATCGTGCCGTCTCCATTATCCATGAGAGCACCCGGCACCGGATTTTTAGGCCGCCACAGCTCGTCTGCATCAAAAAGGTCCTTTGCCCGTTTAAGGCCTGCCTTTACAGGCGCCGAGCGGAGCCGAGCAGGATCGGCTGTCCCATGTAAATTTTCCGGTAAGGACTCCTCCACGATCAGGGCGCAGGTTTTGGCCTTTTTTTCCTCCCAGGCAGCAGCAAGCAGGTCCAACTCGGCCAGCATGCTGGATGCGCTTGCAAACCTTTGCTCCCTGTCGGGGTGCGAGGATCTTTGCAAGAAGCGGTCCCACACCTCGTCCAGGTCCGGATTAATGGCACCGGCCTTCTTTTTGCCATCAGGCAGGCTGCCTGTGAGCATGCGGAAAAGCGTGATGCCGACCGAGTACAAATCGGAACGCTCGTCTGCTTCGTTGGGATTCTCCTCCTGTTCGGGAGCAGAGTAATAAGGCGTTCCCACTTTGACCGTATCAGGTCCGCCCAACTCTTCTCCCCGCAGCTTGGAGACCCCGAAATCAATCAGTTTGACCGTGTCTTCGTCCGTAAGCATCATATTGAAGGGCTTCACATCCATGTGGATGATTCCGGCGTGATGCAGCCGGGCCAATGCTGCCAGGACTTGCCGCGTGTAATGAATGGAGGCATCAATGGA
>JABMQM010000235.1 GCA_013203195.1 Desulfobacteraceae bacterium
CGCGGCGATCTGTCGAGTCGTGGGCTTGTGGAATCCATGTTCGATAAAGAGTTGCACCGCAGCATCAACAATCTGAAGATGTCGCCGTTTGACAAGCTCGGGATTTTTGATCTGGGTCGTTATATCTTGCGTTCTATGCACAGGTTCCATCAAGGTTTTAAGTGCTAGGTTTTGATGAATTCGTAGACAACTATAGACGTTTCACTGTTAATTTTTTACGTTTTACGAGCTCACCGACACTGATTGAGCGCTCGCTCAGTTTTTATAGCATGCACAGGGTTTCCTTGTCAAGCCCTGGTCTGGAGCTCACGACCTTGGAAAACGACAAGACTGGCGGTGCAGCAAAGAATAACAGCTTGAAAATTTTAATAAATTTATTTGAGCAATAATTTAGCCCTTATAAATATATTGACAAAACCGGTTGCGGGAGTTAGAAGAATTGTGTTATGATTGAGCGCTCGTTCATATTGATGCCGTAAATACGCTGTTTTCGATGGTTTCATTTTTCCCCTCCGCAATTTTATGGTATGATACTTTTCACATCATGCAGATTTTAATTGACTATCATCCTTTTCCGGGAGACGTTCGTCTAATGGATTACATATTAAATAAGGAGTGTGTATTATGGGACAAGATTCAATTATAGTAGATAAGAAGGAGATGATCGGTGTAATTACTCTGAATCGGCCGGAAGAACTGAACACCTTCAATGTTCCTTTTGCCGGAGCATTGAATGACGCCTTGCGGAATCTGGATCAAGACGACCACGTTCGTGTCGTGGTGATTCGGGCGGCTGGAAAACATTTTTCAACCGGCATTTCGCTGCATGGGTTCAAGGACAAAAACCCCAAAGAGCTTCGGGAGTTTTTGCTATTGATGGATGAATTTTACCACACCATCCCTCGGATGAAAACGCCTGTTATTGCTGCGGTCAATGGCGTTGCCGCCGCCAACGGTGCCGGACTTGTGTTTGCCTGTGACCTGGCTGTTGCCGCCGAAGATGCGAGGTTTGGAACAACCGCCATTAACGTGGGGTTGATCTGCCTGGGGCCGGCTGTACCCCTGGCACGTCTGACCGGACGCAAGAAAACCCTCGAAATGGTTTTGACCGGAGATATTATCTCCGCTCATGAGGCCGAGCGGCTCGGTCTCATTAATAAGGTAGTACCTCCGGGCGAACTTGAAGCGGCAACCATGGAACTTGCCGCCAAGATTGCTGCCAAGAGTCCTTTGGCAGTGCAGATCGGAAAAAGCGGCATCTACAGAATGTCGGAAATTCCTTATCACCAGGCTCTGGACTACATGGATGAAATGTTTGCTTCGCTCTGTGCTACCGAGGACGGCCGGGAAGGAATTGAAGCTTTTCTGGAAAAACGGGAACCAATCTGGAAGAATAGATAACCGAAATTTAGTCAAATGGTCGATGGGTTGATTGGTTAAATGGTTATATTAAACCCATCCAACCAATAATCCAATTAAGGAGAATTGCCTTGGATTTCGATTTGACAAAAGAACAGGAAATGATTCGCAAAGAGGTGCGAAAATTTGCCCAGAGCGAAATAGCCCCCGTAGCTCTCGAACTTGATGAGAACGAGGAGTTCTCTCCGCAGCTTACCGAAAAAATGGGAGAAATCGGCCTTTTCGGTATGTTTGTTTCCGACAAGTATGAAGGCCAGGGCATGGATTATCTGTCTTACATCATTGCCGTTGAGGAGATTGCCAGAGTGGACGGTTCCCAGGCCGCAACTATTGCAGCCGGAAATTCATTGGGCATCGGTCCCATATACTATTTCGGCACCGAAGAGCAGAAACAAAAATATCTTCCCAAGCTTTGTGCCGGAAAGGCGCTCTGGGGCTTCGGTCTAACAGAACCCACCGCCGGCAGCGATGCCGGAGGGAGTAAGACCACCGCTGTCCCCGATGGTGACGGCTGGGTGCTGAACGGATCGAAGATCTTCATAACCAATGCGGCCTGTGAACTTTCCCTGGGAGTCACGGTTCAGGCAGTTACCGGGACCCTTGCCAAAGGAAAGCCGGAATACACCTGTTTTCTTGTTGAGCATGGAATGCCCGGCTTTAAGGCCGTTCCCATGCACAAAAAGCTGATGTGGCGAGCCTCGGATACCGCTGAGCTCTATTTCGATGATGTTAGAATTCCGGGTAAAAACATCCTTGGCCAAAAAGGGGACGGGTTTCGCCAGATGCTCACCACCCTTGACGGCGGCAGGCTTTCCATCGCCGCCATGGGAGTCGGCGGCGCCCAAGGAGCTTATGAGGCCGCCCTGAAATATGCTAAAACCAGAGTGCAGTTTGGACAACCCATCAGCAAATTCCAGGCAATAGCTTTTAAGCTGGCCGATTGCGCCGTTGAAATCGAGTGCGCCCGCAACCTTCTCTACAAAGCTTGCTGGCTGAGGGATCAAAATAGACCCTTCGGAAAAGAAGCGGCCATGGCAAAACTCTACGGCTCGGAAGTTATGGGCCGGGTAGTGAATCATGCCGTTCAGATCCACGGCGGATACGGTTTGATGAAGGAATACCACGTGGAGAGATTCTACCGCGATCAGAAACTTCTGGACATCGGCGAAGGGACCTCC
Organism: Desulfobacteraceae bacterium; assembly: GCA_013203195.1. GTDB lineage: Bacteria > Desulfobacterota > Desulfobacteria > Desulfobacterales > UBA11574 > Desulfatibia_A. The sequence continues at coordinate 2,598 of JABMQM010000235.1, forward strand.
GAGGTTCAGCGCATTGTAATATCACGTTATATCGGCTGTTGAGCACGCAATAAATAATTAACAATGAAAAAATAACCCTGAACGGGGAACTCTGAACCCGTGACCGCCTACAAGAATTTTATTTGCAAATACTTAAAGCCTAAAACCTAAAAACCTTCGTAAAGAGGCAAATATGAACGACCAAGTTCTTTTGGTAGAAGAAAAAGACGGTGTAGCCGTGCTGACACTGAACCGTCCAGAGGTGATGAATTCCTTTAATTTTGCCCTGCTGCATGCCCTTAAGGAGCAAATCGAAGCGCTGCAATTTAAAGCCGGAATTCGGGTGGTCATCATTACCGGCTCCGGACAAAAAGCTTTCTGTGCCGGCGCTGATCTAAAGGAACGCACAACCCTGAATGAGGCGCAGGTCAAGGATTTTATATTGACTATCCGAAACCTTTTTACAGCCATCGAATCTTTGAACAAGCCGGTGATTGCAGCCATCAACGGCATCGCGCTAGGTGGTGGAACAGAACTTGCGCTGGCCTGTGATATTCGCATCGCTGCCATGAATGCTACCATGGGCCTTACCGAAACCCGCCTGGCCATCATCCCCGGCGCCGGCGGAACCCAGAGACTTCCACGGCTCATTGGACGCGGAAAAGCCAAAGAACTGATCTTTACCGGACGCCGTGTGGACGCACATGAAGCGCTGCAGATCGGCCTTTTAAATCAAGTTTACGAACAGGAGGCCCTCATGGACGCATGCCGAGAAATGGCCGCCATAATATGTGAAAGCGGTCCCATCGCCATTGAGCAGGCCAAGTACGCCATAAATTACGGACTTGAGACAGATCTTCACACCGGCCTCGACATCGAATCGAAGGCTTACTGGGTAACCGTCCCCACTGAAGACCGCCTCGAAGGCCTGGCTGCTTTTCAGGAAAAACGCAAACCGGTTTATAAGGGGAAGTGAGGCTGGATACTGGATACTGGATGCTGGATACTCGTTGCTGGATTCTGGATACTGGATGCTGGATACTGGATACATGATGAGTGGGTGAGGATGCTCTTAAAATAATTTATTTCAGCAGTCGGGGAGTTTTTCCCCATAATGCTTGGTGAATTAGCGAAATGGATTATCAGATTTTAAAGCGTGTGCTGTTTGAGTA
>JABMQM010000236.1 GCA_013203195.1 Desulfobacteraceae bacterium
CCCACAGCATACAGCTGCCCGGCGGTGCGGGCACGAGTTCAGGTGGACAACGAGAGTTTGCGCCAATTCTGGCCGCCGCTGCAGTTGCTGCCGGTGCCGACGGATTATTTTTGGAGGTGCATCCAACTCCTGATAAAGCCCTCTGTGACGGCCCCAGCTCACTAAAACTGGATACCCTTTATGATTTGTTTTCACGGCTTAAAGCCATTAGCAAGGTCATATCGCCGTGAGCGAAAGAGATCGCGATGAAAAATAGACTAAAAGGCTTAAAACTACTGATTCTGGACGTAGACGGTGTCCTCACAGACGGCAGCGTTATCTACAACGACAAAGGCGAAGAAACCAAGGTTTTTGGCGTACGAGACGGCCTTGGTATTAAATTGCTGATGGAAGCTGGAGTAAACGTATGTATTGCCACCGGCAGACATTCAGAAGCTCTGCACCACCGTTGCCGGGATCTTGGTATCGTTCATATATTCGACGGTTTAAAGGATAAAGCTTCCATATTGGACCTGATATTAAACCGCACCGGCGTATCGGCTGAAGAAGTCGCATTTATTGGTGATGATCTTCCGGATATTCCTTTGATGAAAAAGGTCGGACTCGCCATTGCCGTGGCAGATGCGCATGCAACGGTCCTTGAAAATGCTGATATGGTTACATTGGCAAAAGGCGGCTGTGGAGCAGTAAGAGAAGTCAGTGAAACCGTTTTGAAAGCTCAAGGACTGTGGGAAAACATTCTGGGACGCTTCTTGTAATGCTGTTCTCAAAAAACAAAGAACCTAAAAAACTACAACTCTTTCTGGTTGCGATTATTGTGATAACATTGGGTATTATCGCGGCGGTGTTGATCGGATACCGCCACATTTTAAACAAAGAGGTCGACCTGATCGCTGCCGCAGCAACAAAATCCAATATCGCTATGGAAAAATTTCATCACACGGCAACCCGTGACGGAATAAAAGAATGGATGATAGATGCCCGCACGGTTCAAGTTATCAGCGCCCAAAATCAGGCCGTTTTCCAGGACCCTGTGGTAACGTTTTTTTTAAAAGACAACTCTAAAGTTTACCTTACGGCAAATCATGGTATCCTGAGTACAGATTCAAAGGACATTGAAGTTTCCGGTAATGTTGTGGTAAAAAATGAAAATTACCGCTTAAGAACCGAAATTTTAAATTATGAGCACAGTAAGCGTATACTTTTTTCCAAGGTTCCGGTAAAAATAGTCAGCGCGTCCTCGCAACTTACGGCTGACTCCATGACTCATGATTTAAATCTTAACGAAACTGTGTTTAAAGGACATATAGAGGGAGTCTTTGTTGAAAATATTATGTTGTAATCCGACAAGTTATCGTGTTTTTTCGGCGTCGAAAGCTGTTTTTCTAATGGCAACTGTTTTTATGGCCGTCTTTGCATTTGCCGATGATCCACCAACTGATCCGGGCCCTAATGATGCCAACAAAAAAATACATATTACATCTGACAGCCTGGTTACCGGTAATGATGCTAAATATGCTGAATTTATTGGAAATGTCAAGGCAACTCAGGGATCGGATGTCATTACAGCCGACCGACTTAGAATTTTTTTTAAAAAGACTCCTCAAAGCAATGACAAGCTAATTGCGGATCAAGAATCGATAGCCAAAATAGTGGCCATCGGCAATGTCATCATGCATTTCGATAATAAGGTTGCAGTTGCCGAACAAGCCGTGTACATTACCGCAACTCGAGTTCTAGTCCTGTCGGGCCCCAATTCCAAAATCGTCAGTGGAAGCGATTCTGTTGCCGGTGAAAAAATAACAATCTACAGAGCAAATGGACGTATTAATGTTGAAAGCGGCGGCGATAAACGTGTGAATGCCGTCTTTTTTTCCGGTGGAGAGGGTTTGAAATGAACCGGAGCCGGATATAAAAATATGACAAGATTGACACTTGATAACCTGGTAAAAAGCTACGATGGAAAACGGGTTGTAAATTCGGTAAGCCTGAGTATTGAAAACAGCAGTGTTGTCGGTCTGCTGGGCCCCAACGGCGCAGGTAAAACCACTACATTTTATATGACCATCGGAATGATAAAACCCGACAAGGGACAAGTCTCGCTCGGCGATGAAGATATTACGACTCTCCCCATGTACATGAGGGCGCGTAAGGGCGTCGGGTATCTGCCCCAGGAAACGTCGATATTTCGAAAGCTTACTGTAAAACAAAACATAATGGCAATTCTTGAAATCCTGCCAATCGACAAATCGAGCCGGGAGGATCGCGCTAATATGCTTCTTGATGAACTGGGTATAAAACACCTTGCCGGCCAAAAAGCCAATTTGCTTTCAGGCGGTGAAAGACGGCGTCTTGAAATTTCTCGTGCCCTGGCCACGAATCCGTCTTTTATGCTTCTTGATGAGCCTTTTGCCGGCATAGATCCTTTGGCAGTCATCGATATCAAAAATATTATCAGACATCTGAGAAAACGAGGTATAGGTGTTCTTATCTCTGACCACAATGTGAGAGAAACGCTTGAAGTTTGTGATAAAGCATATATACTAAATGATGGTGAGGTTATCGAATCCGGCCCCCCGGAAAAAATAGCTACAAGCGAAATCGCACGCCGGATATACTTGGGAGACGAGTTCAGACTATAAAATGGCACTGGAACTGCGACAACAGTTAAAATTATCCCAGCAGCTTATCATGACACCCCAGCTTCAGATGGCGATCAAGCTGCTGCAACTCTCCAGACTGGAATTATTGGATACGATCCGCCAGGAGATTGAGGAAAATCCTGCGCTTGAAGAGGGCGGCCCGGAAACTGAAGATGACCAGCTCAAAGAAATATCTGAAATTGCACCTGAGGATACATCCACCACCAGCGAAGTCACCATAGAAGAGAAAATTCGTGATGATATTGACTGGAACAATTACATTGATGAATACAGCTCGTCCGGTAGAACTCATTTCGAATCCGAAAAGAAAGAAACCCCTAGTTTTGAGTCTTTTATGTCACGCAAGGAATCTTTGTGTGAGCACCTCCTTTGGCAGCTGCTGATGACATCCCCGAATGAGGAAGAAGAAAAGATCGGCGACCTGATTGCGGGCAATCTTGATAAAGACGGCTATCTGGATGTTTCCATTGAAGAACTTGCCGCTACAAGCGACACTTCCCCTGAAAAAACCCAGCAGGTTTTATCGAAAATGCAGACCTTTAACCCTATCGGCGTTTGTGCAAGGGATCTGGGTGAATGCCTGCTGATTCAGGCCCGGCATTTTAATCTCGACAATACCATTGTAACCCAAATTATTGAGAACCATCTTAATCATCTTGAGAATAAGAATTATAAGGCCATAGCCAAAGCTCTAAAGGCAACTATGGAAGATGTGATTGTAGCGGTAAACATCATTAAAGGCCTGGAGCCCAGGCCTGGGCGGCAATTCTCCGACTACCAGCCCCAATATATCACACCTGATATTTTTGTTTATAAATTTGAAAATGAATTCATCATCGTGCTCAATGACGACGGCATGCCAAAACTCCGTGTCAACTCCTTTTATAGAAACGCTATAAAACACGGCAAAAACATTCCTGAGCATGCCAAGGATTACGTGCAGGAGAAGATGCGCTCTGCAACCTGGTTGATCAGGAGCATCCATCAACGCCAAAAGACTATCTACAGAGTTATGGAAAGCATGCTGAAGTTCCAGAGGAATTTTTTTGAAAACGGAATTGCGCACTTAAAGCCCATGGTCTTAAGAGATGTTGCCGAAGACATCGGCATGCATGAGTCTACCATCAGCAGGGTGACAACCAATAAATATGCGCATACCCCACAAGGCATTTTTGAATTGAAATTTTTTTTTAACAGCTCTATTAAACGTATCCATGGCGATGACATTGCCTCTGCGAGTGTTCAGGAAAAAATTAGACAAATCATTGAAAGCGAAAACCCCATAAAACCATTCAGCGACGATAAAATCTCGCTGCTCTTAAAGAAGTTAAACATCAATATCGCACGCAGAACCGTAGCTAAATATCGTGACATCATGAAAGTATTGCCATCAAATAAACGTAAACAAATATAGGGAGACCCAATGCTATGCAGACATCAGTAACTTTTAAAAACCTGGATCCTTCTGAACATTTAAAAGCATATGTTGGAGAAAAACTTAATCGCTTTGATAAATACCTTTATAACCCCGCAGAAGCCAATGTTGTCCTTTCGGTCGAAAAGTTTCGTCACCTGGCTGAAATCAATATCACCGGAGACAGACTCAATATAAATGGAAAAGAAGAAACCGGCGACATGTATTCGGCTATCGACCTGGTTCTTGACAAACTTGAAAACCAGATCAAGAAAAACAAGCAAAAAATCAGGAAGCACCGCAGTGGATCGAAAGTCAGACAAAAAGATTTTATCGATGAAGATACCGAAGGCCTGGATGAAGAGACCGCCGACCGGGTAATGGTTAGAAATATTGAATATAAACCAATGGATGTTGAAGAAGCCATAATGCAAATGGACCTTTTAAACGACACCTTTCTGGTATTTACAAACGCCAGAACCAATAGAGTCAATGTTCTTTATCGTCGCAAGGATGGTCACTACGGCTTGATTCAGCCCAGTGGGTAAAGAATTCAGGCCCAAAGGACCGGGATTTGGCTTACACTTGGAAGGGGCTGATTTCCTGCAAGTCAAAAAAGGTTGTGCCCGTTATGCCCGTTAGCCCGTAATTTAATACTGGACAACGGGCTAACCGGTTAACCGGCTAAC
>JABMQM010000023.1 GCA_013203195.1 Desulfobacteraceae bacterium
CAGGCGTACGCCTCACCGAAAACCCTTGTGCGACCTTGATCAGGACAAAAATTTCTCATTTCTGAATTGGACACACATCGTGTTTATCCAGAAATTAAGAAGTATGAGACAAGGAACGTTTTGATGAACTTAAATCTTGGTGGTGTCAAACAGGACCTTGCGGTTGACATCGACGCTGTTGCTGCTCTGATCGTCAATACACAGAAGAAAAATGGAGAAATACCCTGGTGTCGGGGTGAGAAAACGGATCCCTGGGATCATGTCGAGGCTGCTATGGGCCTTAGTATCAGTGGATATATCAAGGAGGCCAGGCGGGCTTTTGAATGGATGGCTCGCATGCAGCTTGCCGATGGAAGCTGGTATGCCTCTTACATAGATAGTATCCCGGAAGATAAAACCCGGGACACAAACATGTCATCATACATTGCGGTTGGTGTTTTGCACCACTTTCTTGTAACCGGTGATATAACTTTCCTCAAAAAGCTCTGGCCGACCGTTAAAGCGGCTTTAAACTTTGCCCTCAGCCTGCAGGCGCCCGGCGGTGAAATTTACTGGGCCGTCAGCCCCAAGGGTAAAATAGATCCCATGGCGCTTTTAACCGGATCAGGTTCCGTTTATATGAGTCTAAAATGCGCTCTGGCCATTGCCCGGCAGTTAGGCCGTCAGATGCCTGAATGGCGAGACGGACTGATGAAGCTGAGAGATGCCGTCCGGCATAGGCCTTACAATTTTAATATGACCAAATCTCGTTATTCCATGGACTGGTTCTATCCGATACTTGCGGGTGTGCTGAGCGGAGAAAAGGCACAGAAGAGAGTCGAAAAGTTTTGGAAAAAATTTGTGATCGACGGCCAGGGGGTTCGATGCGTCTCTGACCGACCCTGGGTCACCGTTGCCGAGACCTGCGAGTTTTCGATAGCTCTGGCCGCCATGGGGAACACGAGTCTTGCAGAGACGGTCTTTGGCTGGATTCAAAACAAAACCAATACTGATGGATCATACTGGTGCGGCTTTACCTGCCCGGATATGACCATCTGGCCTGAAGATAAAAGTACCTGGACCAATGCCGTTGTTTTGATTGCAGCAGATGCTATCTGCGACCTTACACCGGCCAGCCGTCTTTTCAGCCACAGTTTCTGGGATACACAATTGAGGTAGCTACTCTTGCCAAAAGATCATCGCCCTTACTTTATCAAAAAAGCATATCTGGATTTTCAGAGTTTCTATGTCAGACGTTTTTTACGGCCTCAGTTCGAAGTGCTTGGAAAAGGCTATGTTTTTATGAAGCCCTGGCATGTGGAGATTTTTGGTGCGCCGGTTGAGCTGGGCAACTATGCCGTTGTGATAGCCACCGGCGACAACAAAGTAAGGCTGTCTGTCTGGCCTAAGCGACAAAACCAAGGACGTATTCAAATCGGCGATTTTAGCCTGATCTGTCCCGGCGTTAGAATCAGTTCGGCTTCTGAAATCGTTATCGGCGACAGCTGCATGATCGCAAGCAAGGTATATATAACCGATTGCGACTGGCATGGTGTGTACAACCGAATTTCCATCGGGAAGGCTGCCCCTATAAAGATAAACGATAATGTGTGGATCGGAGATAGTGCCATCATCTGCAAGGGGGTGACCATCGGTGAGAACAGTGTTGTCGGAGCCGGCGCCGTTGTTGTCAATTCGATTCCTGCTTACACAGTCGCGGCCGGCAATCCTGCCAGGGTGGTCAAATCTCTCGATCCCCAGAAACCATTTACCCCACGATCCCGCTGGTATTCAGATCCTGCCCGGCTTGTTAAAGAATTCGATCAGTGGGACAGGGATATATTGCGGGGTAATACGCTTCTGGGCTGGCTGCGGTCTATAGTGTCGCCTTAGTGTCATCCTGCAATCATGGCTGACAAAAAAATGACAAATACAAGTCATTTACTCACCTTGCCTTAACCGTTTTTTAACTGTTATCTTATTAATGGATAGATATAAACCATTATTAACAAAAGATAATTTGGTTGCTCAAACAACGCGGCTCTAGCGGCATACCATTTAAACATTTTTGATTCTAAAAACGATTAACATATCAAAAAGATATCTCCGATCGTTTTTTCTCAGGCCGGCTAATTGATTAGATTGGCACCTTTCTTGCTTTTGTATTAACCAGCTCCCTGACCCGAATTTTTCATGAAGAATTAATAGCGGAGTGGATCTCAGGGTATAGATGTAGCCATGGGAAGTGGAGCAAGGATACTTATAAAAACATCTTTCAGAAAAAAAAGAGTGTAAAATGGGAATTTTTACTAAATCTGGTCAGTCATCGGCTAATTCCTCCAACACGACTATCATTGCCGCCGGCACAAAAATAAGAGGGGAACTTCAAGTTGGATGTAGAATGTACGTTGATGGTGAATTTTCTGGGCCCATCGATTCGACCAGCATCATTACAGTGGGAAAAAACGGGTATATCGAGGGTGATGTGGCCGCAGAAAAGCTTATTATTGCCGGAGGCTTTTCAGGAACTGCCGATTGCGGGGAGATCCGGATATTAGCCGGTGGAAGAGTGGTCGGCCGGATCACCTGTAAAACATTGATGATCGAAAGGGGAGGGATCTTTAATGGGCAAAACAGAACCAAAAAACTCCCTATAGAAATCAGCGATCGCTCCCAGATAGAAACTCCCATAAGAGCAATCAACAACACGGCTGACAATATAACTTGTGCCCATTCATAAATAGTCACGAATGCAAATATAAATGGCTAAGCAGTCTTCGCATCGCTACGCCGTGCCAAGGTAAAAAGGTTCATATACCCCCGCTAAACCTCGGCGGGATAAAAAGGGGTAGTCTTTTTTCAGGGACGAGGCCATACATGTCGTATGCCGAGTCTCTGAAAAAATACTACAACGCAGTAGATGGG